>JBBTWK010000078.1:0-10071 GCA_038062805.1 Patescibacteria group bacterium | reverse complement strand
TGGACGGCGCGATTGTTAGAGTTGGCGGTTCGATTACGCAGCTACGCGAGATAACTACCAAGAATGGCTCACGGATGGCTTTTGCGAAAATAGCCGATCAAAGCGGTGAGATCGAACTGGTGATCTTTCCAAAAATATATAAAATGGGCGAACTGACCAGGGATAGCGTTGTTATCGTAAAGGGCAGAGTAAATTCACGCGGCCGCTTCGCGGCGGCCAGCGATGAATTGAAAGTAATCGCCGATAAAATTGAGATACTGAGCTCCGAGGAGGCTGAAAATTACCAGCCGCGTACTAAGAAGACGACGGCTCCACTCCCCCAATCGGCGTCTGCCGCCGCAGCCGTCCCTAGGTTGTATATACGAATCGAAGACAGCGAAGACCAAATTCAACTGATGGCCTTAAAGCACAAACTGGACGATCACCGCGGCGAGACTGAGGTTGTTATCGTCACTGGGCCGAGTGAGAGCAAGCAAGTCATCAAACTGCCCCAGATGGTCAGTCTAAACGAACAAAGCTTGCGCGATTTAGCTGCTGTCTTTGGCCCCACCAACGTCGTAGTCCGCTAAAACAAAGAACAAAGAACAAGAAACAATGAACAGTTGCTCTCTGCTCTTTGTTCATTGCTCTTTGCTAGTGTATGAGGCCGACGGTTCGGGTAAGTAGATAAGAAAGAGCGGCGATTGTTATTAAGCCGACGTCAAAGAGGGGGTGGGTAAAAGCAAATCTCTCACCACTAGCCAGAGCTCGGCGCAAGGCTCGTATATGTCTACCAGCCCAGATCAAAATCGCCGCAAACGCAGCGCCAACTGCCAGATCTGTGGCTAGGCCGTCGACTGGTAGTTTAGCGACCGCCAGCTGAGCCAAAGAGACATTAGTCGATTCCAAGTCGCCCTTCACCCCGCCAATTATTGGCTCGCCACTATCCGGCTTGCCATAAAAAGCTACGACGATTGTCATTGGACCGCCGCCCGCGGCGCTGTAATTAGGCGTGACGGCTACTCCGAAGCCGACATCTGTAAATAGTGGATCCAGCAGGTTCTCTTTGTGCGCAGGGCTAGCCATCCAGCCCTTAATGGCTGCTTGTTCATTATCAAAGCCGGCGGCCAAATTTTCGCCAAGTTTTTGATAAGCGTAGCTTTGGTTCGCCACAAAGACCCAGGGCGGATTGCCATCCGGTGTATCGTGGCTCCAGTAGTTGCGGGCAGCCATATCCCTGGCTTTGGCTTGGGCGGCTTGATTTAATTGGACGTTCTCAGTTAAAGGTGTGATATGTGCCTGTACCCGCTCGTTATTAGTATCTGACAGTAGTGCCTGGGACTGCATGCTGGAGGCATACGATAAAACCGAGCCACTCGGATGAGTGACCAAGTTTTGGAAATTGCCCTGACGGATGCCCAGGCTCGTCAGTAGGCCAATCATCAAAATAACCGGTAGATACGGCCAGTAAACTTGCCTAAAAGCCCGAGTACTAACACTTCTGGGTCGAAAGGGGTGGTCGTGGCCTCGGTGCCGAGGGGCAGTTTTTATTTTTGCCATTTTATGAGCTAATTTTAGCCCAGCATAAGCCCTTTGTCCATACGACCACTCAGGCCAAATATCTATTCTTAAATTCTTAAGAATTTAAGAATAGATATTTGAACCCTTAGGTGATATGTGAAAGGTGGTACAGAGCTATGGCGGTCGCCACTGCTACATTGAAGGATTCTTTTTTGCCGAACATGGGTATGCATACATGCTCATCACACATATTAAGGACTGCTCGGGGAAGACCGCCGACTTCACTACCGACAATCAGAGCCATATTTTCAAACAACTTCAACTCGCCCAGGTCAATCGCCTTATCAGTTTGCTCGAGTGCGACTAGCCTATAATCTTGCGCCCTTAGTTCATTAACCAGTTTTTTGATGTCCGGCTGGTGATGCCAAAGCACCGAATTTTCTGCCCCGAGAGCTGTTTTGCGTATTTGACGGCTTGTGTTTACAGCCAAATGAGGCAGCCGAGTATCAGCTTGGTCGTGGGGGTAGGGCGTATAACCACAGAGGTACACATGGGCTATTCCTAGCCCGTCAGCAGTCCTCAAGATTGACCCGACATTATGTGCTGAACGCACATTATAGACAACCAAGACTATGCTACGCATAGTCATAGCTTAAAGCTCAAAGCTTAAAGCTCAAAGCAGGTAGCGGCTATCAGCTCTTTCACTCACAGCTTTTAGCTTATCTCGCTCATGCTTTATACTAGAAGTTGAATGGTGGACGACGCTCGAAAACAAGAAGAGCTAATTACCCAGCGCAGGGCTGGAGTCATTGGTTTAAATTTTTTTGACACCAGTTCCGTCGAAAAACAGCTGTATAAAGCTATCTTGGGCGTGCCCGAACTTTACCAATTGAGGGTCGTGCCGCTGCTCGCCGACGAATACCATATTCATTTTGGCATCACGACTACCACGGCCCAGCAAGTCATTAAATTATTAACCGATCGTTTTCGCGATCAGCGTCTTAGTTTTTCTATAATTTCCGAAAGCGGATTTAAAGATTATATGAAGCTTTATGACCCGCCCAAAAAAGTAGCGTACAGCGATATTGCAATTTCGGGCAGCGACCACAGCAGTATGATAGCAGCCGTAAGTGCTACGTTGGACAGCGTCCGTCCAGATGATATGTTGGCCTATCTTGTCCAACAAGCCTACACACTAAAGGCCAGTGACATCCATCTGGAATGCCAGCGTGAAAACGTGCGCGTGCGCTTTAGGGTGGACGGCGTTCTTCATCCAGTGGCCGCCCTAAGTTATGAAAAATATCGCCACCTGGTTTCGGTGGTAGCCAGCGCTGCAAATATCTCGACCGAAGAAAAAGAAGCTCAAACTGGCCATATCAGTCGTGCCTACAAAATGGCAACCGGCGAAGATGTAACGCTGAACCTGCGGGTTGAAGCCGTACCAACGGTTTACGGTATGGATATCGTGGCTCGTCTTTTTAATCTCAAGCTGGAGTTCTTCCATCTAGAGAATCTGGGCCTTGATGAAGCCCAGTCTGACGTTGTCGATGACATTATTAGGCACCCGACTGGCATGGTTTTAGTGGTTGGTCCCACGGGCTCGGGCAAGACTACGACCCTTTATTCGCTGATAAATACCTTAAATACACCTGAAAGAAAAATTATAACTCTGGAAGATCCAGTCGAATACAACATGCCCGGGGTTGTCCAAATTCCGGTTGTCGGACAGCTCGAGGGAAAGAATTTCGCCGAAAAACTGCGGGCGGTCCTACGTCTCGACCCGGATGTCGTAATGGTCGGCGAAATCCGCGATATTGATACCGCCAAAACAGCCCTTCAAGGCGCACTGACCGGACATTTGGTACTTAGTACCTTTCACGGTGCCAGCGCCAGCGCAGCCCTAACGCGGATGCTGGATATGGTCGGCATCAATCCGTTGTTTGCCAGCGCTATGCGACTGGTAATGGCTCAACGCCTAGTACGCCGTTTAGATGATAAATTAAAACAACCCTATAAGCCAGACGAGGCCTTGAAAACTCAGCTGGAGGCAGTTATCAACAGCTTTCCACCGGATCTAAGCCGACCGGACGTCAACCAAGTAACACTATATAAAGCTGGTGCCTCCGACGAAAACCCCTTTGGCTATAGCGGCCAACTGGCTCTACGCGAACAACTGCTCATGACACCTGGCGTTCAAGAGATTTTAAAGTTGCCGCCCAACCAGATAACCACCGAAATGCTGGAGAAAAAAGCTGTCGAGGAGGGTATGTGTACTATGTTGCAAGACGGCCTGCTCAAAGCCTTCGCCGGGCTAACCACACTCGAAGAAGTTTACCGTGTCGTCGGCTAGCCTTGAAATAACCTCTGTTTTGCTGTAGTATCGGTGAGACTTATGAGCGCTATCAAGACAATTGAGGAAAGATACAAGAAAAAAGCCGTTGTTGACGTTAAGAGCGGTGACAGCGTTAAAGTCCACCAGAAAATCCGCGAAGGCGGCAAAGAGCGTATCCAGATATTTGAAGGTCTGGTTATTCGCACCGGTCGACGTAGCAGCCTAACCAGTACCTTCACCGTCCGTCGCGTGGCCAGTGGAGTTGGTGTTGAAAAAACTTATCTTATTCACTCGCCAAATATTCTTAAAATTGAGATCGTCAAAAGAAGCAAAGTACGCCGCAACTACCTGAGCTATATGCGTGAACTAACAGGTAAAAGCGCTCGTATGGCTGGAGTGGATTTCGATAAAGAAGCCGTAAACGCTATTGTTGATGAAGAGGCTGAGGCCGAAGAAGCCAAACTCCACGAAGAGGCGCTAGCTAAACACGACGTCGAGGCCGCCAAAGAGGCTAAAGAGAAAGCTAAAGAAGAAGCTAAGGCTCAAGCCGCGCTAGCCAAACATCAAGCAAAAGCTGAAGCCGAACCACAACAAGTCGAAGAGAAAAACTAGACCCTAGTCCCTAAACTCATGTACCCTATTGTTATGGTAGGGATTGATGAGGTAGGTAGGGGGTGTCTAGCGGGACCTTTGCTGGTGGTAGCCGCTCGGAAAAAAGGTCGCCTGCCCAAAGGTATAAAGGATTCTAAATTATTAACTCGTGCCCAGCGGGAGCGTTTATTTGAGGAGTTAGTAGGTGTGTGCGATTTTGGTGAAGGCTGGGTAACTTCCAGCGAGATTGACAAACAGGGGCTAGCAAAAGCTATGCGGCTGGGCGTGGCCCGGGCGCTTAAAAACCTCGGCACAACCTGCACTGAGCCAATCATCGTGGATGGACAGGTGAATTATTTATCCCGTAAGTTCAAAAATATTGAGTGCCTAGTAGGCGCCGATGCAACGGTTCGGATTGTGTCTGCCGCGTCTGTTTATGCCAAGGTTCGGCGCGACCGCTTTATGATCGAGCTGGCTAAAAAGTATGCGGGGTACGGCTTTGAAAATCATGTCGGTTATTTTACAACCGGGCACAAACTGGCCTTAAAAAATCTCGGTCCCCTAAAAAGCATTCACCGAATGAGCTTTCAGCCGTTGAGAGGTACGGGGTGAGAACCACGGTAATTGGCCAAAGCGCCGAAACGGCCGTAGCGAAGCACCTAG
This sequence comes from Patescibacteria group bacterium, assembly GCA_038062805.1. Taxonomy (GTDB): domain Bacteria; phylum Patescibacteriota; class Saccharimonadia; order Saccharimonadales; family UBA10212; genus UBA6824. The sequence continues at coordinate 4,985 of JBBTWK010000078.1, read as the reverse complement.
CCGAAAAAGGCTATAAAATCCTGGCTCAGAATTGGAAGACCAAAATCTGCGAAATTGATATCATAGCCCGCCAAGACGACGTAATTTATTTTGTCGAAGTAAAATACCGGGCTAGTGCCACCCAAGGCAGTGGCTTTGAACACATCACATCGCAAAAACTAAATCAAATAAAATTTGCTGCCCGGGTCTGGTGCCAAAATAACGACTGGGAGGGCGACTACCGACTGCTAGGTGCCGAAGTAACTGGACTCGAATTTGAAAATATAAACGTTTTAGAGCTGTAAAACGACGAATTAACACCGTAAATCTATCCCCTAATCCAAACATATGTCTAGATTTGGGGGTAGATTTGTGACTTCCCGCAACAACGAACAAACTTTTTAGTATAATTGGTGCAATGAGCTACACGCCTCCTCAGGAAATCCTTGAGAAGTATGCAATAATTTTAGTAAATTTTGCCCTCGGCGGTGGCACAGGTATCAAGCCGGGCGATGTAGTTTATTTGCAATCACCACTTTCTGCCTTACCTTTTTATCGAACTCTGCGTAGAGCCATCTTGGACAGCGGTGGTCTGATGATCGGCAGCCTTGGCGACGACATGAGCGGTGCGGCCAAGTATTTTTATGATCATGCCAGTGACGCTCAACTGAGCGCGTTTTTGCCCAAATACGCTAAAGGCCTGGTGGCCGAAGTCGACCACCGCATTGCTGTTATCGCTGACCACGATGTCCACGAACTAGACAAAGTTGATCCCAAGAAAATGATGCTAGTCCAAAAAAGCGCCAAGCCGATGATGGACTGGTTCAATAAGAAAGAAAATAACGGGCTTTATACCTGGACTTTGGCGCTTTATGGCACGCCGTCGATGGCCAAAGAAGCTGGATTGTCGCTTCAGGATTATTGGCAGCAAATCATCAATGCCTGCTATTTAGACCAGCCCAACCCAATTGCCAAGTGGCGCGAAATTAGCGCAGAAGTTCAAAGGGTCGCCACAAAGCTGACAGATTTACAGATATCTGACCTGCAGGTAAAGGGCAAGGATGTTGACCTTCATATCACGGTTGGCGAAAAGCGTCGCTGGCTGGGCGGCGGCGGTCGCAATATTCCTAGCTTCGAAGTCTTTACTTCACCAGACTGGCGCGGCGCGGAAGGGTGGATTCGCTTTAACCAGCCGCTTTATTACTACGGCCCAAAAGTCGAAGGCATCCAGCTGCACTTTCAAAAAGGCCGCATCATCAAAGCCTCGGCGACTAAGAATGAAAAATTACTCAAGGAAATGCTGGCCACCGATAAAGGCGCCGCCCAAATTGGTGAGTTTTCACTGACCGACAAGCGCTTATCACGGATCACAAAATTTATGGCCGAGACGCTATTTGACGAAAATATGGGCGGACCGTTCGGCAACACCCACTTGGCAGTCGGTAAATCTTGCAATGATACCTATGCCGGCAGCACAGTAAATGTGCCAAAAAGTGTTTTTCGTAAGCTGGGCTACAACGAATCAGCCATTCACGTCGATATGATTTCAACGGCCGATCGCATAGTCACAGCTACACTTGCCGGCGGTGGTAAAAAAGTTATCTATAAAAACGGCCAGTTTACCGTATAGGAAATAGAGAATAGGGGATAGTGGGTAGTAAGCTACTACTCTCTACCCTCTACTCACTAATCACTACTTTGGCGCTGTCCCAAGCCTCCGGTTCATCGATGCATGGCAGTAAGTCCCGGTGCGGCTTTTCATCAGCGAGGTTTTTAAGCGTGTGAAGCTTTTCGGGGTCCAGTCGATAATTTAGTTCAATAATATATGGTCCTGGATAAAGTGTGCCGGTAGTGTGTAGCCTTACCTGTTCAAAAGACGGTAGATGATTTATTCTTAAAACTTCTTGCCCGATCGAACCTTTTTTATCTTGGCGGATAATTATAGCAGACGTAATTTTTAAGCTTTTTTGGTGCAGGGTAATTCGTTTGCTGGGCGGCCCGATTTTTTGGCCTTCAATGACGAGTCGGCAAGCTCCTTCACTGATGGACAAACTGTATTTAGCTGGTCGAAACAGCTCATAGAGCCCCGCAGATTTATTGGTCACTCTCTAATTGTAGCAACTAAGAGTAATATGCCTCGATGCGGGCCGCCTCGTTGGCCTCATCAAAAGCCGTTTGTAAAGCTTCTTGAGTTCTGGACAGCAAATCCCTCTGCGCCACTTTATTTGGTAGATTTGAATCAGTTCGCAAAACTGGCGTTAACACCACACGTTTTACCTCTCGACCAGCTTCCTCTATCTCTTCTTTATTCATCGTACTGATACCCATGGCGACAACCGGTGCACAGTGCTTAACGGCTACACGAGCAAAGCTATCATGCAGACTGCCTATCTGATCGCCTCTGACTATCTTTAACGTTTCGTCTTCGTAACGCGATCCTTCACCAAAAACTCCAAGCACCATACCTTGCTCCACAACACGATGAGCCTTTTTGAAAGATGACAGTTGTGGGTTGTCGCGGTCAATAGGAAATGCGCCGAGCATGCCCATTAAAAAGCCAAAGTATTTATATCGGGATGTCCAAAGCTCTTTCTTAGACATAAAGTACGCTGGTCGCGCGACCGAGACTGCTGCCACCCAGGGATCAGATGCTTCACGATGTGAGGGCACTAATATCACAGCGCCCCTCATTGGAAAATTCCCTAAGCCCTTGACCCTAAGGTCATGCTTGTGTTTTTCATATAGAAGCATCGAACCACGGACAAGGGCATACAGTGGGCCAATTGGAGCCTCTTGATAACTCATAGCCTTTATTTATACAACATTTTCTTCGCGTTTGCACAACAGACGTATGGACTTTTTTAGACATTTCTTTATAATGGTAGGCAATGTCCGACCGGTAGGTCGGATTTTTCGTAAAATGAGTATAAACTGGAGTTAACGATGGAAATGGATTTTAAACAGCTAGCCCAGGCAATCCGGGTGATCGCCGAAGAAAAAAACCTGTCCGAGGACCAAGTGCAGGATATCGTTCAGCAGGCCCTGGCCGCGGCATGGCGGCGTGATTACGGTGACCGTGAACAAGAAGTCCGCGTAACCATGAATTTAAATACCGGTGACGTTACGGCTTATGTGACTAAAGAAGTAGTCGACAAAGTGGCTGACGAGCATATGCAAATTAGCCTGGCCGATGCTGGGGTTATGCGCAAAAACGCCAAAATCGGTGAGACCGTAGAACTTGTCCAAAAGGTCGAAGATTTTGGCCGGGTAGCCGCCCAAACTGCCAAGCAGGTCATTTTACAGCGTCTGCGCGAAGCCGAGCGGGAAATCGTGCTGGCCGAGTATGAAGACAAAATCGGTACACTGGTGAACGGTATAGTCAGCCGCGTAGAAGGTCGGGTTGTGCGCGTCGAACTAGGACGGGCCCAGGGCATTATGCCCATTAGCGAGCAAATCCAAAGCGAACGCTACTACCCTGGCCAGCGGCTTAAGTTTTTTCTAAAAAATGTTGAAAAAGAGTTTCGCGGCCCGCAATTAATCGTCAGCCGCGGTGCCAAAGAATTTGTCGAGCAGCTTTTCCGCGGCGAAGTGCCAGAAATGGGCAGTGATGCCGTGGAGATTAAAGAGATTGCTCGCGAAGCCGGGGTCCGAAGTAAGATTGCCGTAGCCAGTAACGTGCAGGGCGTCGACCCGGTTGGCACTTTTGTCGGCGGCCACGGCACACGGATTAATGCTGTACGAGACGAGATTGGCTCTCAGGAGATGATTGACATCGTGGTTTGGAACGAAGACCCGGTCACCTATATCGCTAATGCTATGAAACCGGCCAATGTTACTAAGGTTGTCATTGCCAAAGTTGGCGGCAAGGCGACGGTTATTGTGCCAGAAGACCAGCTGAGCATCGCTATCGGCAAGGGCGGCCAGAACGTCCGCTTGGCCGGAAAGCTAACTGGCTACGAGCTGGACGTAGAAGGCGATAAAGCTAGCAAGAAAGAAAAGGGTCCAGAGCAGGACAAGCCCGCCAAGAAGGAAGAAATTGTCGAGGCGCCAGCCAAAAAGGCTGAGTCGAAACCGGTCGTCCAGAAACTGAAGAAAAAGTCAGACCTGGAAGACTCACTGCTCAAAGCCATCGAAGAACACGGGACAGAGGGAAACGACAAGAAATAGGCAAAACGCTTCGGACAATATCTTGCCTTGAGGTATCCGTTGGTCAAAACGAAGCTTGCCTGAAGAACTCCTCGTAAATATGCCACTGGCATATTTACTTCGTCAGACAGCTTCAGGCACTCAAAGCCGCTTCTTTTTCACAACGCCTACATCATGGCTTCGGTACACGCCCGAAGATGCTTTGCCTATTTTCGCTTAAAGAAACAGAAGAGAAGAAAATACTTAACAAGTCAAGTATTACCAAAATACTCGATCAAGTATTTTGTTAATGGGTTTGGTTTGTGTGTAAATCGCTTGTGCTTGCAAATTATCTCCGTATATGTAGAATTTGAAAAATGAGATCAATGCCAGAATTAATAGCTGCTAGACAAGAAATTACACAATGGGCTCCAATTGTATCTTGTGATTATGAGCTTAAGGATTATGTGGGGAATCTTGATTTTGACTACGAGGACTTAAGAGAATTCTTGTCTCAGTTGAAAATTCTGCCCGAACAACTTCAAAGGGTATGGATTCACCTTTCTAGCAAACCAATCCCCAGGAATTTACAGACTAGCGGCTTTGCGAATGCCAGTTTTACGGGCTGTAAATATCTTGATAAAGAAAAGGTCAAGTCATTAAAAGAATATCTGGGCATCCCGGGAACTGTATCCTTTGATGATAAAAGTTTTGTCCTAATAGACATTCCGCAAATCTTAGGCCATGCACCGGATGTCCTTAGAAGGTATGAAGGCGGTTCTCAGTGTGTTTCTGAAAGTTTAATGCATGAAATTATGCACTTTGAAGAATATATAGAAACCTCAAATCGGGCAAAAATAGCCAACAGCCTACTTAAATAG
>JBBTWK010000077.1:0-1766 GCA_038062805.1 Patescibacteria group bacterium | reverse complement strand
AAGTTGGTGGGTTGTTGACGAATCAAACCGAGACTCAGCCCGAGCCTCCTTTTAATAATGCGAGGGCCGACTGAAGGGAGTTGTCGAGGCGCGGCAACAATCGTCAACCAACTTCAATCTGCTTTTGGCTGCGTTCGAGAAATGCTGGACGAGCAACCTATTTGGCGAATTCGATGGCGCGGGTTTCGCGGATGACGTTGATTTTGATAGTACCAGGATACTGCATCGTCGATTCGATCTTGTTAGCCACGTCGCGCGCCAGGCGGATGGCTTGTAGATCGTCAATGGCTTTGGGCTGTACAAAAACCCGCACCTCGCGGCCGGCACTGATGGCATAAGCCTTTTCGACTCCGTCAAAGCTAGTGGCTGTATTTTCTAGATCTTTCATTCGTTCGACAAAACCTTCGGCGCTGATGTTGCGGGCGCCCGGTCGGGCACCGGAAATAGCGTCGACCACTCGTACTATCAATGCCTCGGTCGTGGTGGCATCAATATCGTCGTGGTGAGCCTCGGCCGCATGGGCGACTTCTTCTGGCGCACCGTATTTGCGCAGCATCTCGCCGGTGATGTGGTGGTGCTTGCCCTCGACTTTGTGCGACAACGCCTTGCCAATATCGTGGGTCAGTGCAGCGTACTTGGCGACTTTGGCATTGGCGCTCAGCTCTTCGGCCAGCACGCCGGCAATCTGGGCCATTTCCACACTATGCTTCAAAACATTTTGGCCATAACTGGTACGGTATTTAAGCTCGCCCAGCAACTGCAGAATTTCCTTTGGCACTCCAACGATGCCGACTTCACGCGCCGCATCCTCGCCGGCGCGTACTACGTCTTTTTGCACTTGAGCCTGAGCCTTCTCAACGACTTCCTCGATACGGCCCGGGTGAATCCGACCGTCCTTGAGCAGCATTTCCATCGCTTGGCGAGCCACTTCACGGCGCACCGGATCAAAACTACTAAGTACAATCATGCCTGGCGTTTCATCTACTAAAATGTCGACACCAGTTGCCCTTTGCAGGGCCTGGATATTGCGGCCTTCCTTGCCGATAATGCGGCCCTTCATTTCTTCGTCTTCTAGTTTCACGGACGTGATAGTCCGCTCGGCCGTGACCTCGCTGGCCATGCGTTCCATGGCTGTAACGAGCGCTGTACCGGCTAGTTCTTCGGCATTTTCCTTGGCTTCGTTTTGCAACTTTACAACTAAACCTTCCAGGTCGTCCTTGATGTCGCGTTCGGTCATTTGCATCAGCTTTTCGGTAGCATCGGCTTTGGACAGCTTGGCAATCTTTTCCAGTTTATCTTGCTGTTTTTTGCGAATATCACGAATTTCGTTTTTCAGCGCTTCGACTTCATCTTCGGCTTTGCGTAAGTTTTGACTTCTTTTATCCAGGTCGTCGAGTTTTTTATCCAGCGTGTCTTGACGTTCTAGTAACCTGTTTTCAAGGTCTTTAAGTTCGTTTCGTCGTTTCTGCTCTTCTTTTCTGGCTTCGTCGATACGCTTGTCAGCTTCTTCTTGAGCTTTTCGAACCAAGGCTTCGCCTTCTTTTTTAGCCCGGCTTAATTCCTTTTTAGCTTCTTCTGCCGCTTTGCCCTGTGTCCGGCGGTTGTAATAAACTGCCCCGCCCGAACCCACTAAAAGACCGGCTATTGCCAGCACAATAGTAAGTACTATCATATGTCTCCTCCTTAGGAGTCCCGATGCCGCTTTTCTTTAGGCGCTCACTATCACTTCATTAGCCCAAAAAATCAGTCGGCTAGGTTCATCGATA
>JBBTWK010000076.1:0-10337 GCA_038062805.1 Patescibacteria group bacterium | reverse complement strand
GAGCGGTCTACAATAGCTAAAGTCTCAGAAACCTCACCTGAATACCAGAGGTATTTGGCAGAGAGCAGAGAAATGGATGACATAACAGAACTCAGAGAGCATGAGATATTTGGAGCCAGAGAAATTGACGAACTTGATAGATGGAGGACGGACCTGGGGGATGAAGAAATGTGGCAAAACGTCCCCGACATGAGAGAGCATGGTGCAAAGAAACTTCGAGAAAATATACCTGAACTTAAAAAACGAGTCTCTGAGTTTTTGGTTAAGGGGCGAAGATATTACCCAGCACTCCAAGCCGAAGTTGATGAGTTTAACGAAAAAACTGGTGGCTCTGTTTCAATAGAAGAACTGCCACAACTACCTGATGAGGTCTTCGAATCATTTGTACGCTTCCACATTAGCAATTTTAAAGAACAAGTTGTAGATTTTGAGGCAGAGCTTGAAAGCTATCGTGGGAGATTTTTAGAACAGGCGAAGTCAGTCATTGAGGCTGGGCTGCTGCCTATAAGTCATGAATTGCTTGAACGAAGGATGTCACATGTAGCTCTAAAGGCCCATAACTATTTGGATAGTGCATTGGACGAAATATGGGGATCTTATAATGATAGAGACAAAGTAATTAGAATTGTTGAAAAGGCGCCTTTAGAGGTACGGTACCACACTTTTGTACACGAGATGTTGCACGCCCTCTCCGGTGTAACAATTCTTAAAAAAACTCATGGCGAAGATGAGGAAGATGCTTTGTCTGTAGATCTATCACTTGGTATGGAAGCAAGCTATGAGCCGCAAAGAGGCGGCTTACATATATCAGGTAAACCATTGGACGTAGTTAGACACAGAGGGCGATTTATGATCTTAACGCAGGAGCGCTTTGGATGGTTAAATGAGGCAATCACCGAGGCTTTAACCCTTGAGTTGGTGGATGAAAAAGAAGGGGCTTACCAATCCAATAGAGAGTTACTAGAGCTTATAGAAGGTACTATGTTTGGGACTGTTAAAGACCCGCGTTTCTTATTTGTCAGAGCATATTTTGAGAATTATGAGCCCCAAGACGAATATAGAATTCCTGCTTGGAAAGAGCTTAACAGAGCAGTCAATAAAGCTTTTGGCCTAGAGGGTGTATCGGGTTTAGCTTATATAGATAAGGTGGTTCAGGCTTCAGGAGTTCAGATGGCTATAAATGATGTGGAAACGCACTTTATCCAGACTAACTCTGGACGACAAAGTTGGTTACAACACGCTGCCAGTCCTAAGCATATTCAAGACAGTAAATAAAGATTCTATTTAAGTAAATCCTCAATATCGACACTCAGCGCTCTAGCTATTTTGGCGACTGTTTGAACAGTGGGTTTGGTAACAACATTGCTTTCTATTTTAGTCAGTGTGGTGTGCTTAACGCCGGATTTTCTGACTAAATCGTCTTGAGTCATGCTTCTTTTAGCCCGGATTTTCTTAATGTTGTCGCCAATAGTTGCCATAGTTTCAATACTTTGATAGCATTAGTTTGTTATAAGGTGATGTCAATATTATGCTATCAAGACTATCATTTTCTCTTAATTTAAGGAAGAAAAGCCCGCTTTTGGCCGAAATGAAGTTCGAGCCGACATTTTTGACAGGTTCTTTGGCAGTTTGCACCTCGCTTAGCGAGGCGACGATTTCCAGTTTTTCTTTGGCGGCGAATTCTTTAAGTTCAGAAAGCTGCGACTCAAGCGACATCACTTGTCTGTCTTCGCTCTCGGTTGATTTTCTGGTGTAAATAAAATACTTCATTATTTTTTAGAAAAGTCCGCTTCTGGCCTGCTTAAATTCAAAACGGCTGGATTTTTCACCTTTGCGGGGCTGGCGAGCCCGCGTAGCGGGCGAGCCAACTGCTTCATTTCCGAACTGGCGGAGAGGGAGAGATTCGAACTCTCGAAGACCTTGCGGCCTTACTGCATTTCGAGTGCAGCGCACTAGACCAGACTATGCGACCTCTCCTCGTCGCGACCTACGCGCCTGCCTCGTTTTGACTGGTCGCCAAAAGCTTCGGCTTAGCGCTATGTCGCTCCTCTCACTTTTGTAAAAACTGCTGAAGCGGGTTTTTACAAAAGTGTATAGACCAAGAACAGAGGTAATTATAGCTTATTTTAAGAAGCCCTAGGCTGTCGGGTGCAACCCAAGGATATAAAGTGTACAATTTCGGTAATGGCTTACGGAAAATAAAATGTATTACTTTGAGCTATACATTCTAACCGAAAATTTATCCGCTGAAAACTGGGCCAAATTTTACCAGGCTCTGGGGCAACTGGGTGGCATAGTTAGTAAATTCGAAATAATTTTCCGTTGTAGCGACAACGTGGTTCGTTATTTTGTAGTTAGTGACAAAGATTTAAGTGGTCTGTCGAACAATATCGATGGTGTGATCCTGCGACCAGTTGATAAAAGCGGGCTAAAACCACCGCTTGCGAACTCTAAAGAGCGTCTGGTCCAATTTGTAACCGGTGGTAATCTGCTGGATTTAAAGGAAAAATATGCCGCCCAGAAGGGTAAGGATCTGGAATATGCCAGCTTTAAAGTAAGCGGCCTGAAGTCCAAAGCCATCATCAAAGCCAACTTATATTTCAAGAACAAGGCCAGCCATTATTCCAAAGCCTCAAAGCTTATGCACTTGTTCCCTGCCCAGCTGTTTGCGATTGACTTTGCCAATAATACCCGTTATCTCAAGAAGTCGGTCCCAAAATATCTAAATATCGAAAAGTCTTTGCATATGCTGGGCAGTGATAAAACCGATGCCCTTTTCGAGATAGACACTTTTCCATATTTTTCACACAACTATTATCTAAACCTGACCAACTATGAGTTCGATAAACATTCCTTCATCGTCGGCGCCAGTGGCAGCGGCAAATCTAAACTCATCAGCTTGTTTGTCGATCGGTTGAGCCGAACGGCGCTAAAAATGAATTACAGGGTAGTAGTAATAGATCCTCACGATTCTATTGCCCCAGACTTTACACACATTGAAGACAAACAAATGGTTAATTTCAACAAACAGAGCACCGAGCTATTCGCTGGTGCTGAGTCAGATATTACAGCTGCTACGGAACTAACGTCCACACTCTTTAAATCACTTCTAGCGGATCAGTTTAACCCCAAAGTAGATCGAACACTACGCTTTAGTTTGTTCGTCTTATTTACGGCTCAAAATATGACGCTGGATAACCTTAAACGATTTCTGACCGACCTAGAATTTCGCACCCAGGTTGTAGGTCATGTCTCGGGTTATGTGCCGGAAAACATTATCAAGTTTTTTGGAGCCGATTTTAATGAGCTCCGTAACAAGTATTACAATGAGGCAATTTTACCTGTGGTTTCCCTCGTAGACGAGATGCAGATGCAACCGACCCTAGTTGGCGAAGGCGATCTGTCTCTACATAAAACAATCCAGGATAACTTCTTAACTGTCTTTTCGCTTAATAAAGTCAGCATGGGCGAAAAAGTCGTTAAAACGGTAGCGGGGCTTCTAATCCAACAAATTTTCCTGCTGGCTCAAGCCCGAGCCTTTAACCAGAAAGTAATCCTAATCATAGACGAGGTTTCTGTAATCCAAAACCCGGCCTTGGCCTCAATTTTGGCCGAGGCTCGCAAATTCAATCTGTCGGTAATATTGAGCCAGCAGTATTTTGGACAGGTAGAAAAAGACCTACGTGATGCTATCTTCGCGAATGTGTTTAACTACTATGCCTTCAAAGTTTCAGAAGAAGACGCTCGTGCATTGGAAGGCAATCTTAATATTGAGCTGCCCAAAGAACTTGTGGAGGAAGAGCAGACCAAAGGGCTGAAAGAATCAGAAATCCGCGTTAAAATCATGACCGAACTGCATCCGCGCGAGTGTCTAGTGAGAGTTGTTGCTGGCGGCCAAGTGGTGCCGTGTATTAAAGCTCGGACGGTTGATGCACCTAACCCGGTGGCTGCTTCTGGCGGTTCAGGGAAGCTCAGCGCCTATAAGCAAACCAAAGCTGTCTTGCCCACTAAATTCCAAGAGGGAGAGTATGCCGCTCTCAAGCAAGAAATTACAGCTCCAGCCAAAGCCGGTTCAACACCTATGTCGCCCAGTGCTCTAGGTCGTTCAGCTATTGCCAAAACAAAGACCGAAGAAGCTAGGAAAAACCCTAGGCGATTTAACCTTGGTGAACTATTGGCCGAACATTCATCAAGCAGGTTAAAAGTAAACCAACGAAAGGAAAAACAATGACCAAAGCACAGGCCCAAGAAACACTAGATAAAATAATTGGCCAGATATTTGGCTTTAAAAATCCCTTAAGTCTCGATCAGTTTATGCAAAAATATTCCTTTGACGTCCGTCTACCGAATAAAGTTAACGATTCAACCACTGGTCAGGATACTTGGGCCCAGTCAATAAATCCAACAAAATTTATCACTGTCGAAAATGCTTGGAAGCGCGAAGACTGGAGCATGATGCCTCGGCGTGACATTAAAACGATTGAGGATATTCTGGCTGCTTGGGATGAGATAAACTACACCGCAACGGAAAGATATCTGGACTCAACTAATGTTTCTGAATCAGATAATGTTTATGAATCGGAAAATATCTATCGTTCCCAAGACATACATGGATCTAAAAATATTCTATTTTCTGATGGCGTTTGGGACAGCGAATTCCTGGTTGCTGTCCAACGCTCTAATAGCTCGAACTTCTGCGCCAGGCTGGAAGATAGTAAGGAATGCTCAAATAGCTTTGAGGTGTCATGGTCTAGCAAAATTGTTAATAGCTTCTTTATCCATGACTGTAGCGATATCTACGAGTCGATGTTCTGCTCACATGTCACAAGCAAAAAATATTGCATTGCTAACATGCAGTTCGAAGAGGAAGAATATAAAAAGCTCAAAGACATTGTCATCCGCTGGATCCTAACGGGCTAAGCTCAAACCTCCCCCTCTCCGCCAAAGATAAAGTTCTAAAACGACCCGTCTAGCTAAAAATCTATCAAGTTCTATTTTCTGCTGAGTGCGTAGCTTTCCATTCCCCAACGCATTCCAGGATATTGAGTATGGTCACGGTGTCTACCAGGCATCGTAAGGATTTCTACCTGACCATTTTTAACCACCACGCTACTTAATTTGTATATTTGCACAAGAAACTGGGCTATATCTTCCGGGCTTCTATAAAGTCTATCCTGTAAGGGGAAGTGATAGGTCAGCAAAGATTCTGGCTGTTGCTGAAGCGCTCTAACTGTATCCTGTGATGCAGGGTAGTTTCTAGCCATCCCGCCCCGACTAAAGGCAGTCATATCGGTCAGCATCTTACCAGCTCTGTGGGAGCTGCCAGCTTTTTGCGCTAGGCTTTGGTGTCTATTTTGAGCTTCCGGTGAATATACTTCCGGAAGATATTCCTTAGCTGTGGCAATTAAATCTCCGGTTAGTCTCCAAGGGTCTTCTGAGGCCTTTTTATACTTTCTGTCGTCTAATAAATCACCAACGGCTATACCCACGCCCCAGGCTAGGTTTAGGGGGTGGTCACTAATATTCGGCCGACTCTTGATATAAGCATGTGTCACTTGTCCCTCAGGCAATGTTCCCATTAGAGCAGTAGCTGGAGCACCGCCACCCGAATTGGTCGAGAATCGCCTGGCTGGAAGGTCTGCTCTTTTTAAAGCTCGTTCCAGGCTGGCTACAGTCGGCAGTGCTTCGCCGTTGTCTTGCATGAAACGCCCAGTTTCTCTAATGTGCTTTTGTTCCTCTGCATCCCAGTAACTTGAACGCCCGTTGCCGAAAGTGGCAATATAAAGCCTTTGCCTATCGGGGTGTAATGCGCTATTTTCGGCGAACTCAACAGCATTGCCTGGATTGCCACTGATGCTAGAAGTGAAGGTCGATAGTTCAACGTCTAGACCGTTGTCTAATGGGGCGCTTAGATTAGCCAAAGCAATTTCAAATTCCTTACCAGTTTTGGGGTCAGTTATAATCCCCCAAGTCCGATTAATGTCTTCCAGGGCCTGAAGGAACCTGTCTTTATCGATCTCTGGGCGCCGCACAGCTAGCTTATCGCTCGTAACTTGACCATCACGTATGGAAGATCTATCTGCCTCAAACGGCGGGTTATTCCCAAAGGTGTAAGTTAAGTTTCTTTCAGCGCTCATTTTCATTACCTTCCTGTTCGGCTTGCAATTCAGAGATTAACGCAACCTGCACGGTTTTCCAACCAAGTTTGGCAGCCCTTTTGCGCTGGACTTTCAGCCTGTCATCGCGAATACGCTGCTCGAAGTTAGCTAACGGGTAGTTACGAGCCATAAAGGAGTCAAGCGGCACGACATGCGGAAATATTTGTCTATACTCTTCTTCTGGAGGTACGTTGCCAGCAGCTATAGCTTTCAACTCTTCATCCGTCGGCCGGTGTTCACCTTCCCAAATAGTCACTTTTTCCCGAACCGGTACATCGGCTGCCGGGCCACCGTCATTTAGGAATGTGGTTACTTCGCCAATTATGCGGTAGCCTGTCATGGTTTACTCCAGAATACCTTTTTCTTTGAGATAGGCCTCGGGGTCTTCGACTCCTGCTTCAATCAATGCATCGAACAGATGACCTATAACTTCATCGACAGGCATTACTTTTAGATGTTCAACATCTATCTCTTCAAAATCAACGCCTATGTCCTTAAGCACTCTATGTAAATTGATTATTTCTTCGGTAGTAACGTCTTCAGGAGTTTCTTTGCTCTGTTCAGTCTCGCTTTGCCCTGACTGGCTAACAGCTTCGAGAACCTCTCGGCCAACAGTACTGGTGAACTTCTTATCAACAGGTTCGCTTGTCGGCTCTCCGGTGTTCGGGTCTACATAAAGCAACTCCGGTTTTGCCTGTCTGGCGTTTTCCTGGATACGGGCTTCGGTTAAAGCTGCTTCGAGTACTGTAACTGTATCTTCGTAGCCCATATTTTCGGCATAGGTTAGGGCATCCCTTAGATCACTTGAATAATAATCTACTCTGCCAGCTTCTTTCCAGAGGAGGGCTTTAGCCACCAGAAAGCCCACTTGCGCCCGGGGGAAATCATCACCTTGTTTTTGATCCACGACCTTCTCGCCCTTTTCAAGGTATTGGAACACCAGATCTCTAATCTGGACTTCATCTCCTAAGGGAACAGTTTCAGTAACTTGGGCGTGAAGAGCTGATAGTTCTTCACTCTCAACAAAACCAAGTCTTTCCGGTAGCTGATCAACAGTAATTGTTTCCGCTGACTCACCGGCGTTGGGTTTTGGCTGGTCATGGCCATTTTCAAGAGTCATAATGCTCTCTATCATAACATAAGAGGTAATAAAAGTCAAAGTATTCCAAAGGTGCCAAAGTACTGTCTCATTTGTCTCATTTTCAGATATAATTGGCTATGAAATGAGACAGAAGCCCAGATCCAGTGTCTCATTTTCCGGACAGACGGTAGAAGGACTGAAAGAGGGTGGAAAGCTCCAGACCCGTATGTTCCGCCAAACTATGAAAATCACTATTATTATTTTTGATTTAGGCAACACGGTTTTGACCAACGATTGGCATGTGCCACAACATCGTTTAGAAAAAGCCTTTGTTGAGTATTTCAATATATCTATGGAGAATATGGAAAACGCCTGGCATAAATGCTGGCCGAGATTCAGTTTGGGAAAAATGACTGAAGAAGAATTTTGGCAAGACTTTTTACGGCAGGCCGGTGCTGAAAATATTGGTATCTTACAAGCTAGAAAAATTTGGAGTAGTCATCAGAAGCCAATTGAAAGCATGTTGGATCTACTTGTTAAATTGAAGCAGAACTACAAATTAGCTGCGCTAACGACGATAAGTCGGGAATGGCTAGACTATAAAATCCAAAAATTCGAACTGAATAAATACTTCGATGTCATAGTCAGCTCAGGATATTCCGGCTTTGGTAAAGACAATCCGAGAATTTATGACCTGATTATTGATAAGCTTGGCGTCAATCCCGAAAACTGTCTACTAATTGATGACTCTGAAGCCGTTATTGAATTAGCGCACAAGAAAAACATTCAGACAATTTTGTTCACGGGGCAGCGAAATCTAGAAACTAAGCTCGAAAAGATGGGCGTAAAGTTCTAGACCCGTCTGTTCCGCCACAGTTTGACTTATCAAGCCGTAGATGCTATAATTGGCTTGATGAATAAACCTTATATTGAGCCATTTATACCTAACAGTTTAATGCCGCAATGGGATGAACAAGCTCAAGTTGCTCACGAAAGAATGGCTCGAGCGAATTTGGAGTCCCTATTACAAGACATGCCGCCTGTTAAAGCTGTAGAAGTAGGTGGCCAGCGTCTTTTATACGTCGAAATGCCAGCTATTGAAGACAGTGAAAATGAAGCGCTAGCTTTATCTCTGCCTTATGCCAACAGCTGGAAGCCTCATATGTATTTGAGAGCTCGTTATTTACAAGAGAGCGCTGCGCCAGATAAAAAATTAATTATCTTACCCAATAGTGGCTTACGCGATAGAGCCTATGAGCTTACTAAAGAGGAATTGGCTAAGGTTGAAAAGGGCGATATTTCACCCATCGCCGAGCGCCAGGCTCGACTTTTAAGAGCTCTAACATCTGGACGAATCGCTTTAATGGGCTATTCATTTGGGGCCATGGATGCTGCGGTGCTCAGTAAAGTCCTAAAAGACGATACTGAGTTACTCGCTCTTGGTATTTTTGAACCAACTAATGTAATGGTTCGGACACCCAAAGACCTCCAGAAAGCCTTTACTAAGTCTGGGTTATCAGCGTTTAAAAAAGCTGTTAAAGATGCTCAAATTCCGGCACTCCAGGAAGCATTACGTTGGGATCGCTTAGCTGCAGACTTTATCAAATTTGGTTTATCTACCCTTTTTGTTAAAGAGAATAAAGCTATTAAAAGTGGTATGGCGGCTAACAATTTATCTGACGATTTAATGCCGGTATTAGATGAACACCCAGGAGTACCAACGCTCCTGGCGAGTGCCGAGCACAGCTTAATAACCCCACCCGAGCAACTTTATTATCACTATGGCAGGCTCGGTAATTTAATGAGCCGTCCTAATCTTGATATGCACGTAGTCGAGGGGTATGGGCATGAGATGGGTGATAATATCGTGCTCCATGGCCTGCTTGGGAAAGCAGTCCTTAGCCGCCACAAAAAATAAACTTCCTAGTTTGCTATCATAGAAATGATGGGGAAGGGTTTAATCAGTTTAATGTTTACGGCTGGGGCGTGCACCTGGATTTATACTAAGCTTCAGCGCACCAGCGGCAATAACACCCAGCGTTCGCTGACGGCCGTTGCCATTACCGGAGTGCTAATTTTTGTGGTTTTTTACTTAGTCTTAAATATGTTTATAAAATGAGCGACAGTGTCTTTACCAAAATCATAAAGGGCGAAATTCCCTGTCATAAAATCTACGAAGATGAATTGACCCTTGCTTTTATGGAAATTCGCCCTATCCAGCCGGGCCACGTTTTAGTGATTAGCAAAAAGCAGCTGCACATTTGGGACTTGCCAGACAAGGACTACCAAGCGCTGATGAAGACCGTTAAAAAAGTCGCCAATCGTATTAGTGAAGTCCTTCAGCCAAAACGTGTTGGGCTACAAGTTGTCGGTGTTCATATTCCTGACCACGCCCATGTACACGTTTTTCCTTTCAATAACATGGAGCAGTACCGTCGAATCCCGGATTCAGACGAACCAGACCACAAAGTTCTGGCTGAAATAGCTAAAAAACTAGCCATATAGTAGCTAAAAGTCCCTAGCCTTAAGCTTAAAGCTTTTGGCTTACAGCTTAGCTCTGGTACTATAGTGCTAGATGAGGTGGAGTTTTAGGCGGTGTTACTGTGGATCCCGTTAGAGCCCTTACAGGTGTTAATACGAGGATAGATATAATTTGCGTGATTTTAAGGTGGTTACATTGATGAACATAAGTCCTAGGGGGCTCTAACAGGATGGATGAGAAAGCACTAGGGAAAAGATTACAACTGGCGCGCAAGCGCGCCGGCTTAACCCAGCAACAGCTGTGCCAAAAGGCCGGCCTTTCTTATTCAACTTTGGCCAAAATCGAACGCGGCGCCATTCGCTCACCCAGCGTTTTTACGGTCGCCAATATAGCCAGTGTTACCGGCACGTTGCTGGAAGATTTAGTGGACTTTGAGACCAAAGGCGACAGCTCCCCTGCCCTAGCCAGCGCTAAAAAACGCTCTAAAACCGGCATTCGCTTTGTATATTTTGATGTTAACGGCACGTTGGTGCGTTTTTACCAGCGAGCCTTTACGCAGGCTGCTCACGATCTTGGTGTGGCTGCCGACGTGGTCGAAACTCTCTTTTGGCGCCAT
>JBBTWK010000075.1:0-4443 GCA_038062805.1 Patescibacteria group bacterium | reverse complement strand
ATATACACTAGCGTTGTCCCATCCGTCATGCCAACAGATTGATATGGTTTGCATATATTGTGGTCGCGCAACTAACGGCACGAATAGCCGGAGGCAAAAAAGAAATAATCAAGTATGGCGTAAGCGCAAATGTAAGGCCTGTGGAGCCATTTTCACCTCGCATGAGACCATAGACCTCTCCTGCGCCCTGATGGTTGATTCTGGCCGCCCTACGCCTTTCATTAGCGATATGCTATTTACGGAAGTTTTGTTAGCTCTCCAGGACCGTAAAGACTGCTACTTAGCAGCCCGCGAAGTCACCTCTACCGTTATCAGGGAGCTTTTAAAGTTGCCCACCAGCCCCAAGATTGATCCCAAACAGATCAGCCAGGCCACTTCAAAAGTGTTAAGACGCCTAGATAAGCGCGCCCATCTGAGATATGTAGCCGAGCACCCCTCGCTTCAAGAGAGTAGAGTGTAGCGAGTAGAGAGTAGCTGGCTACAAAACTACCCTCTATCCTCTACCCACTATTTTTTGACTGCTTTTTCGGTTATAACCCAACCCAGATACCAGCCGAACATCAGCCGGGTTTGGGAATAGATGGCGGCAAATGAACTATATATAAGGATTGTAAAGGGTAAGTAAACCCATTGCAGAACCATCCAGACTGTCCGGCGGCGTTTGTAGCGCTCGGGCTTAGGCGGCAGGGAGCGCATGCTCAAAAAAAGCGACACCAAGATACCGGCCATTAAGATGCGCTGGATCCAGCTAACCAGATGGGGCAGCTGGTTGGCCAAATAACTTTGGGGGTTAAATAGAAATGGCGGGTAAGCTGCGAGAAGTAGGATCAAAGGCGTTGTTGACCAGCTAATGTGGCTTTCCAGTAGGCGCGTGAATTTGGCAATCATCCGTGGCT
This sequence comes from Patescibacteria group bacterium, assembly GCA_038062805.1. Classification (GTDB taxonomy): domain Bacteria; phylum Patescibacteriota; class Saccharimonadia; order Saccharimonadales; family UBA10212; genus UBA6824. The sequence goes on along the minus strand of JBBTWK010000075.1, from coordinate 3,547 downwards.
TGGGAATGCGATTTTTCTTAAGGAAACCATTGTAAAAGACATAGGCTATATCCGATGCGCCCCAAGCCCAACGACGCACCTGAATAAATTGCATTTTGAGAGTTTTTTTGTAGCTTTCGGTCAGGACGGCATCCTGGTAGATAGGCACATATACGGGGTAAACTTCGTGTTTGCCGTCGTAGCGGAAGAAAGTCCGCCAATACTGGTGTCCGTCTTCAACAATTGTGCGGACGCTCCAAAAATCAGTCTCGATCAGGGCTGACATTGGTTGGGCGTGGGCCGAAAAGTTGCGCAGCATGTGCGGGCGCAAGCTGAGAACTATATTCCAAAACGAATTGCCGGTAGCTATTACCCGCATTGGCGCCGGCGCGTCCCAAATATTGTTGGTATACATGGTTACGGGTTGATAAGAGGCGTATTTGGGCTCTTCGGTGGAGCAATATGTGTAAGTTAGTGCGCTGAAATAGTTTTTATCTGGTCGGTTGTCTGAGTCCAGGGTAGTTACCAGTACGTGCTGGGGCTGAATTTTTGTCTCTTCTAAATATTTTTTGAGGCGGCGGGCGGCAAAAGTGGCGTTACCGCCCTTGCCTATGACCTCGCCCGTCATCGGCCAAGGATGCATAACAGCTTCAGCATGATAAAAATGATGCCCGTAGTCTTTAACCAAGCTATTGGCTAGAGCCTCAATTTCTGGGCCGCCGCGTTGTTCGTAGGCCATGATTAGGATTATCTTTTTAAGATCGTAATGGCTATTGACCACTGATTGAACGGTCGGTTCTAACACATCGCGTGATTCGTTCCAAAACGCGATGATAACCGCATGATAAATCTCGCTGGGTTTTATACGACTGTGGGCGATATATTTTTCGACGCGGGCCAGATTGCGGGCGTGCCATTTAGGAGCATTCTTAGTGTGAGCTTCTAGTATTTCTAGATCGTCATTCAACTTTTGCCAAGCTAAGTTCTGGTGCTGGGCCATGCGGTTCCAGCCTTGGATGGAGCGGGCGGCGATGGCCAGGGCGCGGACGAACCAGACCAGCAAGAATGTGATGACAAAATAGGCTGCCAACCTGGGACTGATAAGGCTGAGAATGATTGGCAGAGCCAAAATGGTCCAGGTCAGCGCGCCAGGTAAGATTTCAAAAGTCCGGTAGCGCCAGTCGCGATCTTCGGGCTGGGGGATTTCAATCGATCTCATCCCGATTAGACCTCCGCTCCGCGGCGGATTGCAATGGCAATCCTAGGTCTAACGGGATAGACTCCGTTAGAAGTCTGATTCTGCTTTAGCAAATCAGAAGTTTTGTCCGCAAAGCTACTTCTAATCGGGGTCATTGTAAAGATATAAGCGAGTTAGCGACAATGGTGGCTAGAACCATCAGAAAGACGCCGCTGGCCAAAATAAAGATCGATAGATAACGTTTGAGGTCGTAAATTCGGGCACTTAAAACCACTGCACCAATGGCTGTGACGGCCATAAAAGCGGCCATCGAATATATGTCGATGGGCTTGCCGCTTTGGTAGCCGGCACCAGATATGTTCGGTCGGTAGGCAACAATGGTGGTTGGGTTTTTGGACAAGTCAAAGCGCAGTAGAACTAGCGATACGCCGACCACAAGAAGAACTGCCAGAAACATAATGAACAGCAGGACAAGCCGGTCGTGTAAGTATTTTTTAGGTAATTCCATGAATTAGTAGATAGTAGTTAGTAGATAGTAGTTAGTCATTGGTCGTTGGCATTTATTTTACACTTTTGGACGTGGTGCGGATAGTGGGAGTCGAACCCACATCTCAACCTTGGGAAGGTCACATTCTACCGCTGAACTATACCCGCAATTTTAAAGACTTCTGGAGCCGGAGATGGGGTTCGAACCCACGACTTGCTCATTACGAATGAGCTACTCTACCAACTGAGTTACTCCGGCACTTGCAATAAATAACTTACCTTCCCTAGCTCTCTTATTATCTGCTCTTTGTTTTCTCCCGTTGCCTCTATTTAGGCCAGCATATGTAGCCGTCAAAGAGTCACAGTTCGGGCAAACCAAACGAAGATTGGCTTGTGTATTATTTTGCCAGTTACCGTCTATGTGATCTGCAACTAAAGGAATTTGGCCTGTAATAATGTTGATTTGAGCCCAACCACAAAGACAACATTTATTCCCAAATTTTTCGCGTAAATACCGTTTTATATGATTCGAAACAACTCCATGCCCTTGGAGTCCTGTCACCTTACCTGCTAACCAATCCTTTATGTATTCGTTGTATTGATATTTTTGTTGGCATTTATTCGAGCAATATTTATAGCCGGCATAAGGCGTTTCTCTTTGGCAACTTAGACACATGGAACGTGGCTTTTTTGGCATTGGCATTTACAGATATAGTATACTAAAACTCCTCTAGTATTTCATTGTTATTTCCAGTACCATCTAATTCAGTGAAATATAAAAGAATACTTCTTAAGCTGTCGGGCGAGCAGTTTGCCGGCTCGCGAGGACATGGCATTGATGCCAAATTCGTTAGCGACTTGGCTGAAGAATTAAAGGATTTGCTAAAAGGTACCAACGTGCAGGTGGCGGTTGTAGTTGGCGGCGGTAATATTATGCGCGGGGCAAAGGTTGCTGACCACGGCGTAGAGAGAGCTACTGGCGACTACATGGGAATGCTGGCGACTATAATCAATGGCATGGCCCTAACTGATACGCTGGAAGCTAGGGGCCAGCCGGCGAGGCTCCAATCCAGCCTGCGCGTCGATAGCGTAGCCGAACCATTTATCCGCCGTCGGGCCATGCGACATATGGAAAAAGGCCGAGTGGTAATTTTAGCCGGCGGTACCGGTAATCCTTTTTTCACGACCGATACTGCTGCCGTAAAAAGTGCTCTGGAATTAGATTGCGACGTCGTTTTAAAGGCCACCAAAGTTGATGGTGTTTACGATAAGGATCCCGCTTTGCATAGCGGGGCTAAAAAATATGATTCCCTGACCCATGCCGAGGCTTTACGAAGTCCAGAGGTCAATGTGATGGATAACGCGGCTGTGGCTCTAGCCATGGATAACCAGCTACCAATAATTGTTTTTGAACTCAAAGTCGGCAATCTTAAAAAGGTCGTTATGGGCGAGTCCATCGGCACCAAAGTCAGCCACCAGAAATAGGTTTTTACCTTAAGTTTTTTAGTTTGTTGAATCTAGACTTGTAGCACGAGGGGGCGGTATAAAAAAGCCTGGGTTTTGAGCTGGATTTTCTTGAATTGAAATAACTCTCGTGCCTGCCGTGAAAAGTTTTGATCTCACGCTGTTGACTAAGCCCCACTCTTTTGCTTGATCGGGGTTTAGTGTAATGCGATCAATCATTGCCTGGTAAACATCTTTGTAGTCCTTGCCGCAATTAGCTGTAATGATTTTAGCAATGTTTTCGATGTCGATTTTAATGCCTTTCAGTCTTTCTTCAAGCTGGGGTTCTTCCAGATTAACTCCTTGAGGGAACTGAGCTTGAATGCCGTGGATTAAAAAACGTGCTTGTGGCGACGATAGCCTTTCTTCGCCAGCACAATA
>JBBTWK010000074.1:4164-5863 GCA_038062805.1 Patescibacteria group bacterium | reverse complement strand
GGCGATGTTACTGTGACCTAGCATAGCCTGGACACTGCGAATGTCGGCACCGTTCATCAATAAATCGGTCGCGAATGAATGACGCAGCGTGTGGGGCGATACGTGTTTGGTGATGCCGGCGGCTAGGGCGTAGCGGCCAATCATCCGCTGGACAGAACGGGCCGTAAGGCGCGTGAAGTTGCCGGATAAATCAACCTTTTTAGTCCCGGCGTAGCGGATAAATAGCGGCTTGGTGTTGTCTTGGCGTTTATCTAAATAACGCTGGATCCAGTCGGCCGCCTCTGGGCTAATAAATATCGGCCGGTCTTTTTGGCCTTTGCCGCGGACCATAAACTCCCGCCGTTTTAAATTTATGTGGTCTCGGTCAAGCCCGACTAATTCGGACACGCGCAAACCGCTGGAAAACAGCAGTTCGATAATCGCCCGATCACGCAGGCCGTTTAACTTTAAGGTGTCCGGCTGGGCCGCCAGTCTTTCCAGCTCTTCGGGGGTCAAAAATGTCACTTGCGGCCGTGTGGTACGCGCCAGTTCAATTTTGTCCGGCGCCATGGTAGGTAAGCCACGCCGAGCACAAAAGCGCAGGAAACTGCGCAGGGCAATAAGGTGGTAATTTTGGGTGGTTTTGCCAAGTTCGTCGGAGCTATTAGTGCCCAAACGGTTGAGCCACAGCCGCCACTTACTGATTAACTCTACATTTAAGTCGCTTAGTTTAATATCACCAGCAAAATCACTCAGCCGGGTCAGGTAATGGCTGTAATTTTCAATAGTTTTACGCGAGCGGTTTTGTTCCAGTTCGAGATACTCTAAAAACTTGGAGACGGCTTCTTCATAAGGCATAAGCACATTATATAGGGTGTAGAGGGTAGAGAATAGAGAGTAGGTATGAGCAAAAAAAGTATTCATCTTGCTTATGGCGTCCATATCCGTTATTATGACTTCCAAGTAAGGATATTTATGGAAAGAACACTAATTATCTTGAAGCCTGACGCCGTCCAGCGTGGGTTAATGGGCGAAATTATCAGCCGCTTTGAACGTGCTGGACTAAAAATTATTGGCATGAAAATGGTGCATCCTAGCGAAGAGCACTACCTCCATCACTACGAAGCAATCAGTAAGATCAAATCCCGCCGTGGCGAAGAAGTTTACCAGCGCAACACCGACTTTATGATGAGCAGCCCGGTTATTGCCGTAGTATTGGAGGGCGTGGAAGCTGTCGAACTAGTGCGCAAGATGGTAGGGGACACTGAGCCTAAATCAGCCGCTCCAGGCACCATCAGGGGCGATTACGCCCATATGACTTATGAGCACGCTAACAAATTAGGCGGTGGTCTGCCAAACCTGATTCATGCTTCCGGCGACCTCAAAGAGGCCAAAGAAGAAATTGCCCATTGGTTCTCTGAAAGCGAACTGTTTGACTACAAAACTGCCCATGACCACCTAACCCAAAACCCCCGAAAATAGTTTTTGTCCAATTTTGCAAGACCCAAGCGCAGCAGATTCTTGCAAAATTGAAGAGGAGGAAACGACTCGAGGCTGGAAGTAACTTAGTATACTAAGCTACGGAAGCCGCCACATCGTTTCCGACGGGCCCCCGTAGTTCAATGGATAAAATAGTTCCGTCCTAAGGAAAAGCTAGAGGTTCGAATCCTCTCGGGGGCACCACTACCCACTACCCACTATCCTCTACCCCCTATATAAT
>JBBTWK010000074.1:0-4154 GCA_038062805.1 Patescibacteria group bacterium | reverse complement strand
TGAGCAAAAAAGAGCCGGAAGAACTAACTGAAAAAGAGGCTCCCAAAAAACCTAAATATTTCAAAGAGCAATTTGACGACGAAGAAGTCCGGCTGGTCTTTCGTAAACACCCAATCGTAATGCGCAAGGGCCTTATTTTGGCGGCGGTCGGCCTACTTTTGGGCATGATCCCGGCATTAATCAAACCACAGTACAGTTATTTTTTTGGCGGGCTCGGCGCCGGCCTTGTGCTGGCTCTTATTTTAATTTTTCCCTGGTGGGTGCGCTGGTATTTTAGCGTTTACATCATGACCGACCGGCGTTTTATCCAACAAACCCGCAGCTTGCTGCAAGTCAATGTCGTCGACATCGGTCTGGAGCAAATTCAGATGATCAATTACTCGGTAGCCGGCCTGGAAGAGACAATCCTTCGGTTTGGTACAATAATTGTGCAAACCTATGTAGGGGATTTGGTAATCCATGACGTGCATCATCCAGAAAAGGTCCAGCAACAAATGGTGCATATACTTCGGGATTTGGGCATTCACCACACCCAAAGGCCGGTCAACGAGGATCAGCGCGTAATTGAATCATGACAAGTCAAAGAGCAAAGAGCAAAGAGCAAAGAGCAAATATCCTAGGTAAAATATGTTCATTGTTCATTGTTCATTGTTCATTTGGCTTTTTGGGAGGCAAGGCTTAGTGAAACTACGCAAGCGCCTCCGAAAGGCTAAGAAGGTTAGCGAGCGACTACCTGAACTGGTGGCTGATAAAGCGGCCAGCTTAAATCCGCTGGCTGTTGCTGAGCAAGAGCCAGCGGCGCTTAAAGATGTCCCTCAAATTACTACCGAAACTATTGGCGAGCACCGCGAGCAGGTTCTTTCCGGCGCTCGCAAGTATATCTACCCGCTTCAGCACTCCAAACACCGTATCGTCGTTATTACTTCGACAATTATTGCCTTTACGGTCTTAGCCTTTTTGGTTTACTGCGCCGCCGGTCTTTATCGTCTCTACCAATACAACACCTTTTTGTACCGCGTGACTCAGGTTGTGCCATTTCCTATCGCCCGTACCGGCAGCACTCTCATCGACTATGAAAATTATTTATTCGAACTGCGTCATTACGTCTATTACTACCAAAACCACCAACAAAACCTTTTTGGCGGCAAAGCACAGGTGGAACAGTTCCGCAAACAAGCCTTGCAGGATGTTATTAGTAATGCTTACGTCAAAATCCTGGCCGAGCGTAATAAGGTCAAAGTTAGCGATCGTGAAGTCGACGCCCAAATAGCCGCCGTGCGCAACCAAAACCGCTTGGGTAGCAACGATAAAGTTTTTGCCGATGTGCTCCGCGACTACTGGGGCTGGTCTATAGCGGACTTTAAGCGCAGCCTAAAAGAGCAAATGCTGGCCACCAAGCTGTCCGCCAAGCTCGATAGCGCCACGGACACCAAGGCCCAGGCTGTCTTGGTTCAGTTGCAGGGCGGGGCTGATTTTGGCCAGTGGGCCAAAGACGCCTCCAATGCAGCCGATGCGGCGGCCGGCGGCGACTTCGGCTTTGGCATCAGCCGTAGTAACCCCAATGTCTCGCCAGAAGTTATCAACCAGTTGTTCAACCTTAAACCCGGCCAGATATCGGACATCATATTAGCCAGTCGCACTGATGCCAGCCGCCCCAACACCCTGGAAATCCTCAAAGTTAATACCAATGACGGCACGACCGTCGCCGCCCAACACATCTCCTTCAACCTCAAAGACATCAGTGTTTATGTAGACGAACTAAAAGCAAAACAACCCGTCAAAACCTACGTCAAGTTTTAATTTTGCCCCTGTTTTTGCTAAACTACACCTGTTCTACGAGGGCTCGTAGTGTAGCGGTTAACACGCCTCCCTGTCACGGAGGAGATCGCCGGTTCAAACCCGGTCGGGCCCGCCATTCGACTCGGCTCAATAAATTGAGCCTCGCTCATGGCTATAGCCGAGTTGAATGTCCTGAGCGAACAAAGTGAGTCGAAGGACACATGCCTTATTCGGTATACTTTCTGAAAAATTCTCTGGGCAAACTTTATGTTGGTCAAACCGCAAATCTGGAATCTAGACTCGTGCGGCACAAAAACGATGGCGCTCTTTTTGTGCGAAATGATAAATCCTACAAATTGATTTATAGGGAGGACTATCCGACCCAGCTTGAAGCTATGCGACGAGAAAAACAGCTCAAGGGATGGACTAGAGCGAAGAAAGAAACACTTATAGCAAGAGACTTGGAATTGTTGAAGAAATTATAACCGGAGCGCTATCCGGTCGGGCCCGCCAACCTCCGTCGCTCACCTTGTGGTGAGCTATGGAGGATTGTTGGAGCCCGGTCAACCCTTCCGTAGCTTTAAGCGTAGGAGAGACGGGCCCCATCCGCCAAAGATAGACATAATACCACTTTTATGGTATTATCTATCTTATGACCAACCCCCTTTTGCTTACTACTGAACAAAAAAACGTAGTTCTACGTGAACTATCCACGGACGCCGATGATGTGGCTTACTTTGAAGCAGTAGACACCAACCGTGACCATTTGAGCCAACTTGATGATATTACAGCCGACAAGTACCCTGACCTTGAGTCAGTAAGAAACGCTCGTTTAAGTGCTGGCAGTAAAATTCGCATGGGCATTTGGGATGGAGAAACATTCGTCGGTACAGTAAATGCCACTCCAGATGAAGAAGGTGCAGAGATTGGCTACTGGCTAGACTCACGCTACACAGGAAAAGGTCACGCAACCATAGCTGTAAAAGCCTTGAGTTCATATGTAGCCGAGAGGTTTCCTAAAGTACACGCTGAAGTTATTGATGGCAACGATAAAAGTGTAAGAGTACTAGAACGCGCAGGCTTCCACCAAACAGCAAAAAAAGCGGGTAAGCTAATATTTGAACTTGGAGATATTGAGCAAGCTGAAGCTAAAAATAATGTCACAGTCCGTGAGGTAAAGCTAGAGGATGTAGAAAATCTGAGGCCAGTACTTGAACAGTCGATTTGCAATCCTATTACGAAGGAAGTTATTCAAGATGAAGTTGAAGAAGTGCTCTTTTCCGTAAGAGAGACCGCGCAAGGACTTGACGACCGAACTTACGTGATTGCTGAAACTCCTGAAGGAAGGATCGTAGGTGTAATGGGACTGCAGGAACCTGACGAAGTAATGAGAAGTTTCGCTGATACTGATAATCCTGTAGAAATTATTAATGCTTACGTTGCATATGACCAGCGAGGAATGGGAACAGGCAGGAGCTTAGTTAAACATTTAGACGAATTGGCCAAGCAGAGAGGCTATAAAGAAATTGTACTCAATAGCGGCCCTCGCTATATGCAAAGTGGCTGGCCTTTCTGGAGAAAGATTTATGGTGAGCCTGCTGGGGTAGCCAAAAACTTCTACAACGGACGATACGATGCTATGGTATGGCGCAAATCTTTAGTCGAAAAATAGTTCCAGACTTGTTCAGTTAAGGCTCGCCACATTGACTTATAATAATTATTATTGTAATATACTGAAATTATGTTAACCCCACAGAGACAAATTCAGTTTGAGACTGTTGGAGAACTTAAGGCTGCAGCCCATGCAACAGGATTAGTAGATTTTACCGCTAGTGAGTACGAAACGTTGCTTACAAGAGCTGTTTTTGACCCTTATCTTTGGGGAAGACGAAATGCAGGCATCGAAGTGCCTGATGAAACCCCATTAATTTCTACGTTTTATAGTTCACCTGATTTTAGCCCTTGGCGAATAGTACAAGCTATAAGGAAGGTAGCAAATGCAAAAGAAGTTATTGACCCTTATGCCCATCATGGGCAACCTTCTGCTGAATATCTAAGAATGCTTAGAACAGGCCAGAGGAAGTTAAGAGGAGCTTTGAGACCAATCCTTAGGTCTTATGACGCTGAACTTGCTAAACTGGACAAGGCGAAATAGTTCCAGACCTGTTCAGTTAAGGACCGCCAAAATCTAACTCAGGGAATAGTATGAACCAAGAAAAAATTGCAATTAAGTTTTTTGCACCGGTTGTGGAAGACACCGCAAATGCCCTAATGAGAGAGCTTGACAATGCGGCCAATCAGGGAGTAAAAGAACTAACACTTTTAATTTCGACGCCGGGTGGAAGCGTTTTTCATGGCATTAGCATCTACAATTA
>JBBTWK010000073.1:0-6986 GCA_038062805.1 Patescibacteria group bacterium | reverse complement strand
GTAGCGCTCGATATTGGCACTGAATTTATCAAAGCACTGGTCGGTCGAGTGGTCGGCAATGAAGTCGAGATTATTGGCGTTGGCCGGGCTCATCAGGAATTAGCCGATATGCAGGCCGGGGCGATTGCCGACATTGCGGCTGTGGTCGCTAACTGCGACCAAGCTCTGGCCGCTGCCGAAACTCAAGCCGGAGTTTCGGCCCGTACAGCGGTGATTGGTATCGCCGGCGAACTGGTGAAAGGCACTACCAGCACAGTCAGATTTACCCGCAATAACCCTAGTAAAGAACTGGACATTAACGAAATGGAACGGATTATCGAACTGGTCCAGGAACGCGCTGAAGCCAAAGCCCGCCAACAGCTGGCTTGGGAACTTGGTGGCAAGGACGTCCAAGTACGGCTGGTCAACAGCGCCTTAGTGCGGATTGACATTGACGGCTACAAGGTTACCAACCCCGTTGGTTTTCAAGGCAAGGACATCTTAGTAGAGATGTACACGGCCTTTGCGCCGATGATCCATATTGGTGCGCTAGAACGTACAGCTACCGAACTTGATTTGGAATTGCTGGCTGTAGCGGCCGAACCTTTTGCGATGGCTCGTTCGGTAGTCGGCGACGATCCCAATGCCAGCCTCAGCGCCATACTGATGGACGTTGGTGGCGGTACAACCGATATTGCCGTAGTCAACGAAGGCGGTGTTGAGGGCACCAAGATGTTTGGCATTGGCGGCCGGGCCTTTACCCATACTGTTGAACGTGAATTGGACATCGACTTCACCAAGGCCGAAGCCCTAAAAGTTGGCTTGGGCGGCGACTTGGTGGCCGCGAAACAACGACCCGAAGTAGAAAGAGCACTGGAAAAAACCCTCAATGTTTGGATTAGTGGCGTCGAACTGGCACTGGCCGAATTTAACAAACTCGACCACTTGCCACACCGTTTGCTACTTTGCGGCGGCGGTTCGAGCCTTCAGATGTTAATGGAGCGACTGCAAGACGGGCAGTGGCATAAAAATCTGCCCTTCACTAAAAAACCGATTGTCCAACACATTCAGCCAGACGAAGTTGTCGGTATTACTGATGCCACGGGTGATGTCAGCGACCACACCTATATTACCGCCATGGGTCTACTGCGGGTTGGTATGGACACCGTCAATTCCGGTGCCACCTCCGAAAAAACCTCTGTTAAAGACAAGCTTAATAAAGTACTGCGAACATGACAGCCAACAAAACCCCAACCAAACCGAGCAAAGATGTAGTCTACGTTGACCTTGATGATGAGATCACCTCGATTATCGATAAAGTCGAGAACGCTAAAGACAAAGTGGTGGCCCTAGTGCTCCCCAAGCGGGCGACGGTATTGCAAAGCATTGTCAATATGCGTCTGCTCAAACGAGCTGCCGACAACGCTGGCAAAGACGTTGTTTTAATTAGCTCTGAGCCTGCTTTGTCGCCTCTGGCTGGCGCCGCCGGCCTGCACGTGGCGAAAAACTTGCAAAGTAAGCCGCATATTCCGCCCTCCCCCATTCCGATCCACGAAGGTCCCGGGCAACCAGCAGCGACGGCGAAGGAAATAGTTGATGACCAGGAAGAAGAAATCGACGAAAGTAATGCCAAAATAGACTACGGCCGTTCCATCGGCGAACTGGCAGCCAGCCACGAAGTAGAAGAACCCGAAACCATCCCACTAAATGATGAGGACGCCATTGCCAAAGAATCCGTCGATGCCCAATCACCGGCTAAGATTAAAACGCCCAAAGATAAAAGACTAAAAGTACCAAATTTTGACAAATTCCGCGTGCGTCTGGGCCTCGGCATCGCCGGTCTAATACTTTTAATAATTTTTATAATCTTGGCCACGACGATACTTCCCAAAGCGGTCGTCACCCTTAAAACTATCAGCTTGCCGGTCTCGGCTAACTTTAGCCTAATTGCTGATGGAGAAGCCAAAACGCTTGATGAAGCCAAAGGTGTTATCCCGGCCGTACTCCAAACTAAAGACCAGACCGTCAGCCATACGGTAACAGCCACCGGCCAGCAGAATAACGGCGATAAGGCCAAGGGTAGCGTAACTATGACCGCCACAAAATGTGCTCCCAACATTGGTCAGCCATCCAGTGTCCCGGCAGGTACCGGCTTAAGCAATAACGGCTTGACTTATATAACACAGACCACCACATCTTTCAGTAATAGCCCTACCGGGGGCTCAGGTAGTTGTGTTAACTACAGTGCAACGACATCGATAAGCATTGTCGCCCAGACCGGGGGTAGTAAATATAACGTTAACTCGGCCAACTTTAGCATTTCCGGCCGAGCAGATGTTAGCGCAAGCGGTAGTGCTAGCGGCGGTACCGATAATATCGCGACGGTTCTTAGCCAATCCGATGTGGACGGTGCTAAGCAAAAAATCACCAGTGCCGACACCGATATATTTACCAAGGATTGGCAAAAGTCACTGTCTGACCAAGAGCTATACGTCATTACCTCGACGTTGAAACTCAGTGATTCGGCGGTAACTTCGTCGACGCCCGTGGGACAACCGGCTACCAACGCTACCGTGACCATTAAAATTACCTATTCCATCTTAAGCGTCAAGAAAGACGACCTCAGGAAAATCGTCGTCGACCAAATGAGCAAACAAATTGACTCACGAAAACAAAAACTAAGTAGCGACGACGTGCTTAAAGGACTAACTGTAAGTGTTTCGGCCCAAGATTCACCGACCAAAACCACTTTAGCTTTGAGTGTAGACACTACGGCCGTGCCGATCTTGGACACTGCCAGCATTAAAAAAACCGCCGCTGGCCAAAAAACCGGCGACATTCAGGCGGCGCTTAGCAATCTGCCTGGTGTTAAAGAAGTTGATGTCAAACTCAGTCCGTTCTGGGTAAGCAAAGCCCCCAAAGCCAGCAAAATAAATGTTATTCAGCAGCAGGTGAACAGTGGAAATACTAGCCCTTGACGTTGGCCATAAAAGGGTGGGAATTGCGCGGGCATCGATAGAGGCCCGCCTGGCGGAGCCGCTCAAAACTGTTAAAACCGCCGAGGCGATTGAAGAACTGAGAAAAATCGTCAAAGAAAATGGAGTCAAGACGATCGTAGCTGGCTTGCCCCGGAACTTGTCCGGCGAAGATACCCAGCAAACCCGCTGGGTAAGAGACTTCGTAGCTAAAGCTAAATCCGAACTCGGTGTCACTTTTTATTGGCAAGACGAAGCCCTAACCAGCCACGAAGCCATGAAACATGAAACACGAAACATGAAACACGATGTGGATGCCGAAGCGGCAGCTATCATCCTGGGAGATTTTTTAGCGGCAGATAAAAACGACTGGGTTTTGGTATAGTTTTATGATGCAAGCAAATAATCCTAAGTTCCCCAGACCGTCAAGGCGGTTGCTGGTGATTATAGTGGTGGTCATTTTACTGCTCGGCAGCGGCGTTATTTCGCTGCGCAGCTGGTACGTAAATAATTTAAAACCGGTATCATCATCGGCTAGCGCCACCCAGTATTTTACAGTCACATCGGGCGCTAGCCTTCACCAAATAGCTGTCAAGCTCAAAAGTGCTGGTTTGATCAGAAATTCCCGTGCTTTTGAAACTTACGTTCGCACCAACGAACTCCACGACAAGCTACAGGCTGGCACTTATTCGTTGGGTTCTTCGATGAGTGTCGACCAGATCGTCAAAAAAATGGTCGATGGTGACGTCGCCAAAAACCTACTGACTATCCTGCCGCAAAAGCGCCTGGACGAAGTTAAGCAAGCGTTTTTGGGAGCCGGTTACACCCCGGAGCAGATTAACCGAGCCTTTAACCCAGCCAGCTACCACGACCACCCTGTGCTAGCCAGCCTGCCGACTGGTGCGTCACTAGAAGGTTATTTATATCCTGACTCTTTTGAAAAGCAGGTCGATACTCCGGCTACTGACATCGTGCGACAGTCGCTAGACGCAATGCAAAGGTACTTAAGCCAAGACACGATCAATGGCTTCGCTGCCCACTCGTTAAACGTTTATCAGGGGATTACCCTAGCTTCTATTGTCGCCCAGGAAACCGACGATCCTGCCTATCAACCAATGGTTGCCCAAGTTCTAATGACCCGGCTGGCACAAAATGTGCCGCTGCAGGCTGACGTGACGGCCTTTTACGCTTCAGCGGTAAACGGCCAGCCCAAAAGCCTTAACATCAACTCGCCCTATAATACTTATTTGCATGCCGGCTTGCCCCCTGGTCCAATTAGCAACATGACCAAAGACGCCCTGCAAGCTGTTGCTCACCCAGCAAACACCGACTATCTATATTTTGTAGCTGGCGACGACAGCAAAATCCACTTTAGTCGCACTCAGGCCGAGCATGAGGACGCGGTAAAGAAATATTGCACCAGAGAGTGTCAATAAATACTTAACACTTATTGCTTGGTATAATGATACCTATGCGGAAGGTCTTTGTCCCAAGAATACGCCGGATGCCGGTTTCGATAAATGACATTGTCAAAAGGGTCTCCCCCGTAGACTCTTTGCCCACGTTGCCCAAGAAGCCCAAGCTTAAGAAACTCAACAAAAAATCACGTCGTCGCTTAACCCGCTTCGGATTAGTGGTGGGCAATTTGGTTTTACTGTTTGGCATTGGAGTATTTATATTTACCAACCGGTCGGCTAGCCAAACTATCCGCTCCGGTACTATTAATAGCGCTACTTCTACCACTAACTCTCAGAAAAATCCGCTGGACCAGCTGTCAGCCGCCCAAATTGCTCTAACGGCTGCCCAAATGGCCCAATTGCCCGAGATAAAAGCCGTCCGCAGCCAGGCCGACAGCGATAGCATATTGCTGGCTCAAACACCTAGTGATGCCACCATTTTGGCTAAACCCCAGATCGTACCCACTACCCAAAAATCCAAACAGGGCATCATTAATTATATTGCCCAGGCCGGCGACACTATTGCTAGCATTGCCGATAAACATGGCGTGTCAGCCGACAGCGTGCGTTGGTCTAATAACTTGGCTGGCAACGCCGTTGCCGCTGGTACAAAGTTGGTGATACCACCAGTTAACGGAGTAGTCTATATAGTCAAAGCTGGTGATACGCCGGCCAAGTTGGCGGTTAAATATCGGGCCGACGAAAGCCAAATTATAACTTACAACGACGCCGAACTAAGCGGGCTGATACCGGGTGAACAGATTATTATTCCCAACGGACAAAAGAGCGCACCGCTGACTTACGGTGTTTTCGTGGCCAGCTACGGTGGCAACGGCTACGACTACGGCTACTGTACCTACTACGTGGCTTCCAAGATTGCTGTACCCAACAACTGGGGCAACGCCAACACCTGGGACAACTACGCCGCGGCCTCTGGCTGGACTGTTAGTACTTCACCCCGGGTAGGAGCTATCGCCCAGGACGATGGCGGCTGGCTGGGACACGTAGCTGTAGTATCGGAAGTTTCAGCCGACGGCACGATGATCAAGTATTCGGACATGAACGGTCTGGCCGGTTGGGGTCGAGTCGGTTCTAGCGATTGGGTACCGGCTAGGGCTAGATTTGATCACTTTATTTACCAATAGGTCGCTCGCCTTATCTTTTCAGGAACACTCCGCTCACTTGATGCAGCTGATAGTAAAAGCAGTCTTTGCCTGCAGAACTCCTCAAAAACTTGCCCCCAGCAAGTTTTCTCGTCAAACAGCTGCAGGAAGCCAAGCCCAGACTGTTTCACTACATCTGCTTCAGGTTCGCTGCGCATGTTCCTAAAAAGATAAGGGCTTGCTTGTTCATCAAGAACAAAATATCTATTTTACCCCTGTACGCTGAGTGCGTCACCCTGTACGCTATATCTATGAGTTTTGTGGATAGAGTGCCGGTGACTATAAAAGCTGGCGATGGCGGCAACGGCATCGTCAGTTTTAGGCGTGAAAAATTTGTCGATAAAGGCGGTCCCGACGGCGGCGACGGCGGCGACGGCGGCGACGTAATTTTGGTGGCCAGCCGCAACCAAAATACCCTAGCGGCTTTCCGTTTCCAAAAACTGGTTAAGGCGGGGAGCGGCAGACCCGGTACCGAGCGCAAACGCCACGGCAAAAGCGCGGATAGTCTGGAAGTCCCAGTACCTGTAGGGACGGTCGTTCTATCAGAAAAAGGTGAAATTCTAGCTGATCTTACGCAGGATGACCAAAGAGTTGCGATTGCCAAGGGGGGCAAGGGCGGCTTTGGCAACGCTCACTTTAAAAGCTCTACCCGCCAGGCTCCGCAAGTGGCCGAAAAAGGCGAAAAAGGCCAGCAAATAGATGGAATTTTAGAGCTGAAAATGATCGCCGATGTTGGCATAGTCGGCTTGCCAAACGCTGGCAAATCAACCCTGTTGAGTGTTATTAGTAACGCTAAACCAGAAATTGCGGATTATCCTTTCACGACCCTGACGCCCAACCTTGGCGTAGTTGATATCGATAAAAACACCAGCCTACTGTTTGCTGATATCCCCGGACTTATTGAGGGCGCCAGTGCCGGCAAGGGCTTGGGTGATGAATTCCTGCGCCACGTCGAGCGCACTGCTTTACTGGTGCATCTGATAGATGCCTATAACCAAGACATTGAAGCGGCCTATAAAACTATTATGAAGGAGCTGAAAGATTATAAAATTGATCTTAGTAAACGGCCGCAGATAGTAGCCCTAACCAAAATCGAAGGAATCAATAAACAACAAGTTGAAAAGTATGCCAAGACTCTTAAAAAAATAGTGCCGCGTGGCGCGCCGGTGCTGGCTATTTCCAGTCCTAGCGGCGAGGGCGTTCAAGAACTACTACGGGTCACTCAAAAACGCGTTGAGGCCGAGAAGAAAAAAGCCGCCAAAAAAGCTGAAGCAATGGACGAACTACCAGTTATTGGACTACGCAGTGACGATGAGTCCTGGCAGATAGCCGAAACAGGGAATAAATTTTTTGTAACGGGTAAAAAAATCGAACGTTTTGCCAGCCGCACCAATTTTAACGATTATTACGGC
>JBBTWK010000072.1:0-1979 GCA_038062805.1 Patescibacteria group bacterium | reverse complement strand
ATATGTAACCTGGCACTTTTTCCTGCATCAAAGTTTGCAAATTCCTGGATTGGCAAGATACCGGTCCGTTTATAGTGTCCGGCACGGCGCCGCAAGAATTTAGATCGTAAACTTCAAAGCGCCCAAAGGTTCTAGAAGCCATAGCGGCGTAGCGGCCGTCATTTGTTATGGCGGTTTTGATGCCGGGGTCCAAGCCAATGGTGTAATTAAAGCCAGTTGCGAAAGGCATGACTTCAAAAGTGTCCAAGTTCACCCTTAGCATGGCGACGTTGGGCATTGATACCACCATCCACTGGCCGTTGGCGCTAAAACTCATCGAAGCATAATCGGCTGCCAGACGGTGGTTGGCCTTATCAACCAGTCGGCCGTCATACAGTCTGTTAATGTTGTATTGGCTGGTGCCAAAAACCTCGGTCTTGGTTACAGATGAACTCAAGTTTTTAGTGAAGTAGAGATAAAAACCATAAGATGGTTCGGTAGTGTAATTAATAATCGTGTTGGAACTGGGGATGACGATGGAACGCGGCTTATTATCTATATAACTTATTAATTGATAGTAGCTGGAAGTTTTGTTGTGTTTCACAAAGCCGCTGCTGCTAAATTTGCCATATTGTGTGTCTATGACACAGCTATACGGACCATCTTGAATACAATCGACGTTACCGTTAAGCGATGTTGGCAAAGAGGGAACATCTGGGCTTTTTTGGACATCCAGCTGGGTGGCGCTAATTAAGTTGGGTGCATCAACCGCGCTCGATTTACCAGATATGACGGACAAATAAAAAACGGCCATCAAAACTGTTATTGCCAGTCCAAACCTCACAATTTGCTTATGCATAGATGTAATTTGACATTTAGTCAAATTATCTCAGTATTCTAAGTTATAAACAAGGTTTTATTGGCTGTTAGGATAATACATGGCTCGCGCTATTCCATGACAACCTATGACGATTTGAAGCGGCTTTTTCGACTTATCATTAATTGTAAGAAAAATTTCGCGCGGAGTATCGTATACATAGTTAACTATGCACGGAAGGCCATCCGAAGAAAACTCGTCTGATGCTGTATGGTACGCACTATTTACTACAATCTGATCAGTTATGGTTAGAGAAAGGGTTTTAGTCGGTTTGAACTGCTCATTTCTGCTGATTACTGCTTGAATCTTTTTAAACTGGTCTATTGCTTCACTCTTGTCACTAACTCCGTAAATAAAATCCGTATCAACGGAACACGATATGGGTCCTTGGCCGAATATAACATGACTCGCTGAACATTCAGCAGCTCTTTTGGAGTTGTCGGGTGAGCCGACTTGGGCGACGATGTCGGCATAAACCGTGTCAATAGTTGTCCGCGCTTGAGAAAAGGCCCGTTTATTAAGCTCTAGTGCAACTTTTTCGTAAACAAAAATTCCGGCAACCAACAAGACAGTAAGCAAGAGCAGGGAATAAAATTTGTGGGATCTGGCCCAAGGAACGGATCGCCGGAACCTACCGGAAGCGGACTTTGCCATAAGCATATTTAACTTTAGTTTGCTGCATATATCAACATTCATAAGAAATGCATCGACCGGTACATTTCTTATGAATGCTATAATTTTCCGTATTTTGTTAGCTAATCCGAATTTTTGGCGGGGACGCACTCGAATAATTGTACATATGGTTCAATCTCAAGCTCTTTAACCAATTCATTAACAGATTGTCTATGATCGTAAGATGTTGCCCAAACGCTCTTTTGAATAATTCGAAAATTCCAGCTACGCAGTACCCGGCGCAGTCGGGCTCTGGCAAAGGCCATATCTTCGGGTATGTCAAAGATAATCATAAGCAGGGCATTGCCATCAAGCCGTTCGGCCACAAAGGGTCGCAGGGTTTTTTGGCCAAGTTCTGTCAGCCGGATGATATTTTGATTTTGCTCAATCTTTTTCTCGATCAGCTTTTGTTTCTGTGCTTCATACATAGCTACTTCTAGTGCATGACGCT
>JBBTWK010000071.1:0-20812 GCA_038062805.1 Patescibacteria group bacterium | reverse complement strand
GCCGATATACTGCCCAATACTGTCGAGGTCTATATTGGTTACTTGCGAAGTAAAATCGATAAGCCCTTCAAATCCAAACCTCTGCTGCACACCCTGCGCGGCTTTGGCTACAAAATCGAGGCAAGATAATGTTTAAATCAGCTGCACTAAGGCTCACCATTGGTTACCTAGCCATCATTATGGCTCTTTCGATCGGCTGCAGCGTTGCCCTGTATTATGTGTCGAGTAATGAGCTGGCCCAGAGTGCCCAGCGGCCGGTCGATCTTTATAATGTCGTTTTTGGGCCTAATAATACTTCCGACATCAACGATCTGCGCCTGCGCCAGTTGGAAAAGGACCGTAGCAGCCTAAAGATTAATTTACTACTATTTAATATTGGCGTGCTGGTCATTGGCGGTGGCGTTAGTTATATTTTGGCTCGCCGGACACTAGCACCGATTGAAGAGGCCCTGGAAATGCAAAAACGCTTTACCGGTGACGCCAGTCACGAACTACGCACTCCATTAACAGCTATGCAAGCCGAGATCGAAGTCGCCCTGCGTAGCTCTGAACTTACGAAAAAAGAAGCAATCAACCTGCTTGAAAGCAACCTAGAGGAGGTTGGCAAACTCAAGAGTCTCAGCGAGGGGTTACTGGCTCTGGCAACGACCATCGGTAATGACGGCACTAAAACTAAAGAAGAAATGCCGGTTCGTCAACTAGTCGAGGCAGCCATAAACCAAGCCAGCAAACCGGCGGCGGCTAAACGGATCAAGTTAAGCGGCAATATTACAGACGCTCAAATTGCTGGAAATCCGCAGCAACTGACTAATCTCCTGGTGATTCTGCTGGATAATGCCATCAAATACAGCCCCACCGGCAGCCATGTGAACGTCGATGCTAAAATTCGGGATAAGCAGGTAGTTATTGACGTCATTGATCGGGGGCGTGGCATAGCAGCTGCCGACCTACCGCATATTTTTGAGCGTTTTTACCGCGCCGATAGCTCACGCACCAAAAATCAGACGCACGGCTATGGCCTGGGGCTAGCGATTGCAAAGAAAATTGTTGACTTGCATCATGGCTCTATAAATGCGAAATCAACCCCATCTAAGGGGTCGACTTTTACCGTTATTCTCCCCCGCGTAAATTAATTTCTCGACTTAGTTGCATATACACACAAAAAAATTTATGATAAAACCATAAGCATTAAATAAGGGGCTAAATCAATGGCATTTAAAAAACACATCGCCGACGGCAGTATGCACGTCTGGGCATTACTTAGAATCACACTAGGCTACATATTTTTGTGGGCTTTTTTCGACAAGTTGTTTGGGCTTGGCTTTTCGACCTGTAGGGACAAAGTAACAGACGTTATTAGTGGCGGCTGCTCACAATCTTGGGCCCACGGCGGTTCGCCAACCGAAGGTTTCTTGGGCAATGCAGTGACAGGCCCGTTTGCTGATTTTTACCACAACCTGGCCGGACAGGCTTGGGTCGACTGGCTGTTCATGGTCGGCTTGCTGGTCATCGGGCTCGGTTTACTGCTTGGTATTTGGGTTCGCTTCGCAGCGTTCGCTGGCATCGCTATGATGCTACTAATGTGGAGCGCACTGCTCTGGCCAGCTAACTCACCCGGCGTCGACGAACACATCATCTACGCTATAGTCTTGTTCGGTATTGCCATGGTCGATGAAAATCAAGTTTGGGGATTACGCGCCTGGTGGCTTAAAACTCGACTCGCCAAAGCCGTTCCGTTCCTAAGATAGCTAAAATTTCTGTCTAATGTGGGACATTGAAAAGTCCCAATTGGCATCGGTTTTCTTGTGCGGATTAAAGACATTTTCCGGATCAAAGATTTTTTTAGTCTGTCGGAACAAATCAACAATTTCTTTCCCATACATTTGCTGTAACCATGGGCCGCGGATCATGCCGTCATTGTGCTCGCCCGATAGACTACCGCCGTAGGATAAGACTAGCTTATTGACTTCCTCCATCGCCGGCTGCAGTTTAGCTCGTTCCTTTGAGTCTTCAATTTTCATCAGCGGAATGACGTGAAAATTGCCATCACCCATATGACCAGCAATGGTCGCCAGAAGTTTATATTTTTTTATGATAGCCCCCAGTTTGGGTAAAAACTCAGCCAGGTGCTGTGGTGGCACGACCAGGTCATCGATAAATGGTGCCGCGTGCTTGTCTTTAACTTTTTTACGTAGAAGGTTAAAACTTTCGCGGCGCATAATACGAAACTTCCAGGCCTTAGCTTCGGTGCTATCTTCCTGCGTAGCTTCCAGCTTATAGGGCTTAAGTGCTATTTTCATGGCGTGGACTTTTTGGGCGACTTCCTCGGGCGTATCGCCGGTGAATTCAATCAGTAGTACCATTTTGGGTATGCCGCGCAGTAGCAGCAGAGCGTCGGGAATCAGTTGAAAGCCTAGCTTAAGTAGTCCGCCCCAGCCGATTGTTTTTCTAAAATACGGGAAGAACTTGATAGATAGTGCCAGCGTGTGATTATCGAAAGCTTCAAAACTAGCCGGTTTGGCGGCCACCACTGTGTTTATAAGCTCGCCGAGGTTCTCTAGGTTCTTCATAAAGCAAACCAGCACGCCAGAATGCGGCTTGTCTTTGATCAGTCGAACTTCGACGTCGTCGACCAAGCCCAGTGTGCCCTGACTACCGACAAACAGTTTTGTAAGGTCAAAAACACCTGTCTCACGATCCCAGACGTCCCATAAATTGTAACCAGTGGAGTTTTTGCTGACGCGGGGCTTGGCGGCTTTAATTTTGTCGTAGTTTACCTCCAGCAGGCTGTGCAGTTGTGTGTAGATTTGCCCTTCGAAAGTATGTTGAAGTTTTTTGGCGGCCAGCTCACCGCTGTTAAGCGGGCGTAGATCGTAGGCTTGTCCATCGGCTAATACGACACTAAGCTTATCGACATAATCCTCGGTCTTGCCATACTGGAGAGATTTTTCGCCGCCGGCGTCATTGGCGACCATGCCGCCAATGGTCGCCAGTTCGCGGCTGGCTGGGAAGGTGGGCAGCAGGGCACCTATAGCTAGCGTGGCTTTTTCGAAATCACGGTAATAGACGCCCGGCTCTACCCGTGCACTATGATCAGTGACTTCTTTAACCTTGTTAAAGTAGCGTGTAAAGTCGATTATCACCGAATCGTTGATGGCGCCACCGGACATACAGGTGCCGGCGCCACGGGCTGTTAGCGATAGGTTTGGGATTTTAGCTCGTAGCAGATGGGCGCTAACCACTAAGCGTTGGAGGTCAGCAGTATTTTTAGGGTACACCACTAGCTCAGGCACTAGCTCAAAAAGCGAGGCATCGTGAGAGTAAAACTGCCTTGTTCGTTGGCTAGCATCAATATCCCCCTCAAAGGCTTTTTGCTTGAGCAGACCCACCAAATCTTGCATACCTCTTAAGCTTACGTGACTAAAATACAACACGCAACTAATCGAAAAGTTTTATAATAAGTAGTCCATGAGGCAGTATCTAGACTTACTTGAAGATATAAAATCCAACGGTGTTAGAAAAAGCAACCGTACCGGCACAGATCAAATTGGCGTCTTCGGACGGCAGTTACGCTTTGACCTCTCGGAAGGATTTCCGGCCGTTACTACAAAGAAGCTATTTATGCGCGGCATCATCCATGAGCTCATCTGGTTTTTGCAAGGCTCTACAAATATCAAATACTTGGTAGATAATGACGTACATATCTGGGACGAATGGCCGTACAGACACTACCTGGTGGAGCAGGGGAAAGAACTCCCGCCGTCCAGCTCCGAGCAGTGGAAAACCGGTATCAAGGAGTTTACCGAAAAGATTAAATCCGACGATAAGTTTGCTAAAAAATACGGCGAGCTTGGGCCGGTCTACGGCTACCAGTGGCGTCATTGGCGAACACCTGATGGTAAAGATATCGATCAAATTGCCAAAGCCATCGAAAATATAAACGCCGCCAAAGCAGACCCAAACCATCGGGATTCCCGTCGTATAGTCGTTTCGGCCTGGAACGTCGCCGATATTGAAGAGATGAATAGGGCCGGCCTACCGCCCTGCCACTTGCTATTCCAGTTCTATGTAGCCCAAGGCAAGCTGTCCTGCCAAATGTACCAGCGCAGTGCCGATACTTTCTTGGGCGTACCATTCAATATCGCCTCTTACTCTCTGCTGACTATGATGATCGCCCAGGTTACCGGCTTAAAGCCAGGTGACTTCGTGCACACCTTCGGCGATACCCACCTTTACGTAAACCACCTGGAGCAGGTGGACGAACAGCTAAAACGCAAACCTAAGAAACTGCCAACTATGCGGCTAAATCCAAAAGTTAAAACTATCGATGGTTTTACCTATGACGATTTCCGCCTAGAAAACTACGAACATCACCCGCCAATTTCTGCGCCGATAGCGGTTTAGAGGTTATATATGATTATATCTGCCATAGTAGCAACCGATGCCAAGGGAGCCATTGGTAAGAACGGCCAAATACCATGGCGCCTACCGGCGGAGCAGGCCATTTTTAAACAGACAACTATGGGCCATCCAATGATTATGGGTAGAAAGACCTATGAATCAATAGGCCGGGCACTGCCAGGCCGAACCAGTATTGTCATAACTCATCAGCAGAACTACCGGGCGGATGGCTGCGTTATTGTCGGTTCGCTCGAACAAGCCCTTGAGGAAGCCAAAAAGGCCGAAAGCAGTGACGAGATTTTTATTATTGGTGGCGAGGAAATCTATAACCACGCAATGCCGTTCACTGACCGCATATATCTTACCAAGGTTCATGCAACCCTGGCTGGTGATAAGTTTTTCAAGTTTGACCCAAAGAAGTGGCGCCAGGTATCTAACGAAAAGCACGCCGCGGACGAAAAAAACCAATACGATTACGAGTTTATGGTCCTAGAGCGCAAAAAATAGTTGCACCTACGACCCGGTCTCCCTCGCCGCCCGACTGGCAGCTGTCATGTAGCTGGTTTTGAGCTTCTTTGGGCGATAAAGCGAGAGGATCTAAGCGGCTATAATTCCCGCGTCTAGTACGGTCTCTTCTGGCGTCGTTTCTATTTGAAATTCTCTCTTCAGCAAACAGTTACCCATGTTGAGGAAATGTCTTTTGTCGCGCACTCGTAAAGGATAGTACTCGGGATCATCAGCTAGGCGTTCATTGGCCTCATCCGCGAGCCTCTTATCATCCAAATAGATCGCAAGTCTCTTGAAAGCACTGGTAATAATTTTATGAGGGGTAACTTTTGGTGATGCCAGTTCATGGATGGTCGACTCTCTAAGAGTATCGAAATAATCAGCCACGTCTAGCCTTGCTGAGCGCCTGATAATTGCCGAAAGACCGGTATCGGGAAAATTCTGGGGGGCTTTCTCTGGGTTTAATGTCAGTTGCAGACCTAGAGAGGCGACCGCAGCTAGATCAAGCCGTCTAAAATCCTCGATTGACATTTCTACAACCGCCACGGGAGGAGGCTCTACATGTCTTACAAAGTCTTGGTGCACTCTCGTTTCTTGATCCCGACGCATCAGTATCTGGTTATACGAAAAGCTGCGAAACCACGAGAGTGGATTGAGTTCACCTTCCGCGCCTGTTTTTCCTGGAGATCGGTACTCATCCAATTTAAAATACACATGTTGATGCACAAATGGGCTAGCCGAAGACGGTATTACATAGATCGGCACATTGTCTGGGTGATCCGGTAAGTAAGGCAAGTAGCAATCAAAATCGACCAATCCGCTTTCGTGCCGCGGAAAGGCCATTTCAGCCATTGCACATCCTTTTTGTTTTAAATCCCATAACGCTTGCTTTTACTTTCGCACAAAACAAACCTCAGCGCAAGTAAAAAAATTCTGTGGATTAACCGCCTCGACAAATTAAATTTCTTATGCTACAATAGCTGTATCGTTCAAAGATGAATCCAGCGTTTAGAATTTTTTAACCCGGGCTTCATTGGAAGCAAACGTGTTAATAACTAAGCCAAAAAAGGATTCATTTTTTTTAATGCCCTATATCTCACATCGCCGACCCAGTAGCGCTCGCCGATCCGGCACCAGGCCGCCGCGTGCCCCTAAAGGTAGTAAACAGGCTATCAACCCCAGCCGATATGTAAAGGCCGCTAACCCGGCACAGACCGCTGACTACACCGCCCAAAATGCTTTTGCCGATTTTGCCATCCATCCATTGCTTAAAAATAATATTGCCGGCAAGGGTTATAAAATGCCGTCAGAAATCCAAGATAAAACTATTGCACTAGGGTTATCCGGCCGGGATGTAGTCGGTGTAGCTAACACCGGCACCGGTAAAACGGCCGCTTTTGCCATCCCGATTTTAAATAAACTGATGCATAGGCGTGACTTGCGAGCAATTATTATCGCACCGACCCGTGAGCTGGCCCTACAGATCGAGGAACAGTGCAAACTGCTGGCCCAAAATAGCGGCCTAACGGGCGCTCTGGTTATTGGCGGCATGCCCATGGGGCGCCAAGTTAGCGCTCTTAAAAACGGCGCCAATATTATCATTGGCACGCCGGGGCGGCTTAAAGACCATGTCAAACAGGGCAGCCTAAACCTCGGCGACTGTCATATGGTGGTACTTGACGAAGTCGACCGCATGCTAGATATGGGCTTCATAAACGACGTCCGATTTTTGCTGGATTTACTGCCGGACGGCCGCCAATCATTCTTTTTCACGGCAACTCTTGGTCCGGAAGTCAGTACACTGATACAAACCTTTGCCAAAGATCCGGTAACCGTCAACGTCAAAGCTGGTGAAACTTCCGACAATGTCCACCAGGATGTAATAGCTTACGAGAATAAGCCCCAGCGCTTAGACCTGCTGCACGACGTACTGTTGCGCAGCGATGTTAAAAAGACGCTGATTTTTTGCGAGATGAAATACGGCACCGAGCGATTAGCGAAAGAACTAGTTGCTCGCGGTTTTAGCGCCGATGCCTTGCACGGTGGCAAAAGCCAAGGCCGTCGCGGCCGGGCGCTCGATAGCTTCCGCGACAGTAGTGTAAATATCCTAGTCGCCACTGACGTCGCCGCCCGCGGCATAGACGTCATTGACATTACCCATGTAATCAACTTTGATGAGCCCCACAGCTACAACGACTATATCCACCGTATTGGCCGCGCCGGACGCGCCGGCAAAATTGGCCACGCCCTGACTTTCGTTGAGTTAAAACCCGCCATCCGCTTCTAGTCCCTTTTTTTCTGTATTCATGCTCGAGACAAGAGTATAGTTATATTATAAGCGGAGTAAACTATGGCACGAAAAGTATTAGGTAAAGTCACGCACTACTTTGATCATTTAGGCGTGGCCGTAATTAAACTAGGCAAGGGTGCTGGTTTAAAAAAGGGTGAGAAAATTCAGTTCAAGGGTAATGGCACCGATTTTACCCAAGAAGTTGGCTCACTGCAGGTGGATCACGAAGACGTCGAAGCAGTCAAAGCCGGTGATGATTTCGGCCTAAAAGTCGACAAACCTGTTAAAGAAAACGACCAAGTCTACCTCGCCGAAAAATAATGCTCAACCCACCCGCTCGAAAAATCCCTCAAAAACGGATATCATTAGGCCAATGAATCATAACCGGAATGAGCGAGGTTTTCATCACATAGCCCTATTGCTGATGGTTGTTGTTCTTGGAGTTATCGGCTTTGCAGGCTGGAAAGTGCTGGGTGAAAAAGATGCGGCCAATCCGGCAGCGACCACAATCGAGCAGTCCAACGATTCCGCTTGCCCGGCCCAGCCGATGATGGCTAGTCCGGCCGATGTCTCGCTGGCGACTGCGGTGCTGTATCCCGGCCAGACGCGCGGCGGAGATTATAAAGCCCACGGCGGCCTGCGCTTTGATAACAGCCAGGACAATAAAGTGACCGTGCGCGCTCCCATGGATGCCAAACTGATCATCGGTAGCCGCTACGAAGAGCAGGGAGAGGTGCAGACATTACTAGAGTTTAGTAACGACTGTGGTGTTAAATACCGTTTTGATCATTTGCTAACGTTAAGCGATAAATTCCAAGAAGCAGTCGATGGGAGCCTACCGGCACCGAAACCTGATGATTCGCGCACTTCGGATTTCAAGCCAGCCGTCAACGTGACAAAGGGCGAGATCGTAGCCACAGCTGTCGGCTTTGCCAAAACCGGCAATGTCGGCTTTGATTTTGGCGTTTATGATATGAGAAAACAAAACGGAATCAAAAAATCCAATAATGACTTAGCGAGCTACGGGGTTTGCTGGCTGAAAGACTGGCTGCCGGCAGCCGATTCGGCCAAATTGCTAACCTTGCCGGGCGGCGATTCTATAAACGGCAAAACCAGCGACTACTGTAAATAATATTTACTGCCTTTCAAAAAACAGAGAGGCGTTATAACTTCGTTTGGCTTGGCTAAATAGGTTTATTATTATATAATAGGTGAATGAGGAGGTATCGCCGGTTATTTACGGTGATGCCCTAGATAATTCCTCCGAACTTTAGTTGTGAACTGGCAAGACTTACCGAAAGGAAGGTGGGGCAATGACGCCCCTCAACCACCGAAAAACGAGTCGAAAAACCATGGTGCTCCTGGCGATCATCCTGGCTCTTGTTCTGTTTGCCATAACAGACAAGGGTCAAGCCCAAGCGGCACCGCTCGCAGCGGCCAACCGTTGCCGTCCCATCGTCACCGAAAGTTCGTTCGCGTACCACTGCTGGGCGGCGTATCCGGAAGGGTTCTCGCTGTCCGGGCACGTCTCTGGGACCTTCCGGTTCGACTGGAGGGTCACATGCGATGGCCGAAGCGTGAGTGGCAGCAAGACGGACGGTGGGGTGGTGCACGTGTACGCAGGCATCCTCTCGAGGACGGGAAAGGTGAGGGCAGCCTACGAGCTCATGGCCTCGCACGATGTATGCAAGATCGACATGGTCGGAAGACCAGTAGCCAGCAACGGGTCAATCCAGTTGATAGAGTTCTTCGTCAACAGGAACGACCCGTTGCCCATCGTGTTCCACAACTAACCCGTGCCCGCGGTTGGCCCCTCACGGGGCTGGCTGCGGGCACATTTTTTATTATGACAAGACGGGGGGGTACTTAATCTGTTAAGTATTTTTAGTCACTTGAACCTTGGCCGAGGTCGGTCAACAAAATTACCAGGTGTTCTGTGTCAATAGTCGTACAGTCGACTTTTCGTTCGTGGGCAATTATGTAGCCCTGCAATAAGCGCTGGAGGCGAACGGCATCACCGCGCCACAGGAATCTAACAGATAGCGGCTTGGTGGAAAAATATCTGGAGGTTATATGGACTGATCCGAAGAACGGCCCAACATCGGCCGCGACATTTAACATATCGGCAATTGGCACGACGGTTATTTTGGCTACCCGATAGAATGAGCGGGCGGCGACTGACAGTTTTTCGCGGTCCAATATCACCGTATCCGGGAAAAGCTGAAACGGGAAAACGGTGTCGGCTTTAAAAAGACGCTCTTGGCCTTTTTGAGTCAAGTCTATCAGTTTGGCGGGGCCTGTTTCGGGCTGTGAATCGTGATCAACATCAGTGTTGGGAATGGTTGGTTCAGCTGCTTCGACTGGTTTGGGATTGACTGGCTCCCGGGGTTTTCTGGGAATAAAACCGCGCCGCACAAAGGCTCTTTTTAAAGCTGCGAAGGGGTCCAGCCGGACCGTGCGTAGCGATCTAATCTTCCTGGGCATTTTTTCTTCTTAACGTTATGACCATATTATAGCGGTATACGGTGTTTTTGCTAAACTAGCTGTATGATCCCGCTGCAAACACCACAAGCACCGCCGCCTCAAAAATCCGAGAAGAAACTGCTAATCGGCCTGGCCATATTGATTGTGCTGATGTTCGTTTTGGTCGCCGCTATAGTTATCCAGCTCATCGACAAAAAAACGTAGACCGCAGAAGAAAAAGGGATTCGGGCTCGAGAACACCGGTGTGCTAAAATCAGGAGATTAACAATTTAATATCAAGAGTGCAGCGAGGGAACTAGCCCGACTACCTGCCGGCAACCCTGAGGGAACTCGAATGGGTGCCAAATCTAGTCCGCCAAAGGCGGAAAAGATATTTTTTATATTTATCCTTTCTGGCTGATGGCTAGAGGGATATTTTTATGTCTAGTTACAAAACTGCCGAAAGTGTGTCGCCCAAGCACCCGGATAAACTGTGCGACCAGATATCTGATGCCATACTTGATGCCTATTTAGCTCTCGACCCAGACGCACGGGTAGCAATAGAGGTAGCCGGCGGCCACGGCCAGGTATTTGTGCTGGGTGAAGTAACGGCTAAGCACAAGGTTGACATTGAGCCAATAGTTAAGCGATTGGCCGGCGATGTAGAGCTTCGGACAAAAATTGTCCACCAAAGCCCGGAGATTGCGGCTGGTGTAGACACTGGCGGCGCGGGCGACCAGGGCATTATGGTCGGTTATGCAACTGCTGAGACGCCAGAGATGCTGCTGTTGGAAGTGGTGCTAGCGCGGCAGCTAAACCAATATCTATATAAGCGTTGGCCACATGATGGCAAAACCCAGGTAACGCTCAAAGACGGCAAGGTTGTGGCTTTGGTAGCCAGTTTTCAGCACTCTAAAACCGAGGAGCTGCGTGAGGCCGTCAGAACCTGGCTTAAGGATAAATTGCAGGCCAATGAAGTATCGATTTATGTCAACCCGACCGGCGACTGGCACCAGGGCGGTTTTGACGCCGACAGTGGCCTAACCGGCCGCAAACTGGTAATTGACAACTACGGCCCGCAAATACCGGTTGGCGGCGGCTGTTTCTCTGGCAAGGATCCGACTAAGGTAGACCGTTCCGGGGCTTACATGGCCCGGCGGATTGCGGTCGATTATCTGCGAAAGCATAAAGCCAGCGAAGTTTACTGTTATTTAGCTTACGCTATAGGTGTGGCAGAACCGCTGGAAGCCGTTATCAGGATCGATGGTGATACCCACGAGGTTAAGGGTTATGACCTTACGCCCAGGGGCATTATTGATTATCTGGACCTAAAAAAGCCACAGTACGAACAAACGGCCCGCTACGGCCACTTTGGCCATGGTTTTGCCTGGGACGACTAACAACCCCGCTGTGCGATAATTAAGCAGTGAATAAGACCCCCTACTTATCGAAGTCGGATTTCTTGAAAAACCTTTGCTGCCCCAACTATCTGTGGCTCTTCAAATATAAGCGCGAAGCTGTGCCGGAAGATGAAGAGATAGCCGCCAAGCACCGACTGAGGCAGGGTAACGAGGTAGAGGCATGGGCCCGCAAGCTATTTCCAGACGGCGTGATGATAGAAGCTAAATTCGATAAGGCACGGAAAGAGACTGAACATTGGGTTGAAAAAGGAGCCAAAACCATTTTCCAGGCCGCGGTTTTTACAAAAAAAGGCCTGCTGGTCAAAGCCGACGTCTTCAAATTTGATCCTAAAACCAAAAGCTGGACACTGCACGAAGTAAAGTCTTCTACTAAAATCAAAAAAGAACGGTTTCACATAGAGGACGTGGCTTTTCAAAAAGCAGCTTTCGAGGACGCCGGATACAAGATTGGCAAAACTTATTTAGTGTTCCTAGACAAGGATTATGCCCGCCGCAATGGTTTAGACCCAAGCAAGCTTTTCATGCAGGAGGATGTTAGCGACAAAGTCGATAAAATTCTCCCAGAAATCCGAGCAATGGCATACGATGCACTCGAGCTCCTGAAACAGTCCAGTGAGCCTAAGGGGTGCAGTTGTAGATTAAAGTCCAGGTCAAAGCACTGTCCAACCTTTAGTTATCTGAATCCGGACATTCCTGAATATTCAGTGTTTGATATCGCCCGTATGCAGGGAAAGAAGCTGGGTTTGTTAATTGACGATGAAATATATAACGTCGATGAAGTGCCTGATGACATCAAGCTATCAACTATCCAGCGCAATCAAGTAACGGCCGCCAAAACCAAACAGTCGATTGTTGACCGAAAGGCCATTGCCAAAATGCTGAAAGAGCTGGTGTTCCCGCTGCACTTTTTGGACTACGAAGCTATAGGCACAGCTTTGCCGCTTTATGGAGGCACCAAGCCCTACCAGCAGATACCATTTCAATACTCACTGCACGTTCTGCGAGGGGCCGATGCCAAACTAGAACACCATCAGTTCCTGGACCAGGTCGGCAAAGATTTGCCCATAGAACGACTGTTAAAGAGTCTGGCGGCCGTGGCGGGCGCCAACGGCAGCGTGATTGTCTGGCATAAGTCGTTCGAAACCGGCCGCAACACCGAGATGGCCAAGATGTATCCGGCTTATGGCGATTTATTAAAAAGCTTGAACGACCGGGTTTTTGATTTAAAAGACATCTTTGCCAAGCAACACTATGTACATCATGGCTTTGGCGGCAGTAACTCCATAAAGACCGTGCTACCGGTATTAGTACCGGAGTTTTCTTACAAAGGCCTGGACATACAGGGCGGCGACGTGGCCGCCATCCGTTGGTACGACGCCATAACCGGCGCTGTTAATGGCGCGCAGGCCGAAAAGACTTTCAACGCCCTGCTTGAATATTGTCGGCTCGACACACTGGCAATGGTAAAAATTTACCAAAAGTTGAAATCTTTAGGGTAATTTACGCAAAAAAACAAAAAAGCAGCCACTTTCGACTGCTCTTTGCTCTTTGTCCTACGGTTCTTTGAACTATTTTTTCTTTTTGGCTGGCGCAAATAACCACATGTAGAGGTTAACGCCGACGACACCGCCAACCAGCGGGCCAAGAATGTAGACCCAATTAAAGTTGCGCAGTGCCAGCGCCGAAGCTGGGTTCAGGTAGGCAGCTGAGGCCGTAGCGGCTACTAAGATACCTGCAAAAAATGATGCCCCGTATGCCAGTGCCGTTGTCAGGGTATCGAGTCCACGCATCAGCGAAGCCGTAAGTCCCATGGCCAGAATAGCCGCACCGACTAGTTCGGCGAGGAACATTGGTGTGCTCCAATTTGTTGTTTTAACCGTCAAACTTTGGTTGGTGAAGTACTGGAACAATTGCCAGCTGGCTACACCACCAAGCATTTGGGCCGCGATATAGGTCGCGCCGCGAACAGCACTAATTCGGCGAGCCGACCACATACCGACTGTTATTGCTGGGTTGAAGTGGCCACCCGAGACTGAGCCGAAGAGTACGTAGACCAGACCAAGCGTCACCGCCACGCTAGTAGCAATAAAGTATGGCACACCGGTTGTTTGCGACAGCACTAAAGCCACCATCACCAGTATGGACGTGCCGAGGAACTCAGCCAGCAGCGGCGCTGTGCGCGCTCTATTAAAATTGACTACCATTTTGTTCAGACCCTCCTGTTAACTTATGAGGTTCATAATAATACGCTTAATCATTTTAGTAAATGCGAAACAGGGGTAAATGGTATAATAAAAACATGAGTGATGCTTCCGTAACCGTAAAAATTTACTCGACGACCTGGTGCGCCTATTGCCGTATGGCTATGGAATATCTAACTAAGCTCGGCGTGTCGTTTAAAGAAATCAATGTGGAGCAGGATCCAAGCGCCATGGCTTACATAATGAGCAAGACCCACTCGGCAGGCGTGCCCCAAATCGAAATTGGCGACCAGGTAATCCTAGGCTTTGACCGCCCGCGCATCGACCAAGCCCTACGAGGTAATAAATTAATCTAAAATATAGATTGCTACACAACCAGTAGCGTTATAATAACAGTCTAGACACCACATCTAGTGTAGATGGTATAATTAACAGTGATATGAGTGGTACAAAAGAAACTTTTCATTTTGCACCGAGCGAAGAACACGGCGGTGCCCCGACGGCTGAGGCTGTTGCAAAATCAGTATCAGGCGGAAAATACTGCGACCCACCCCTCTCTGTGGTCAAGTATATTAACGAAAGATTTACTGACCCAAACGAAAACATCCAAGCGACTTTAATGAAGGCCTTTGAGCTGGCAGGTATCGTAAAAACGATAAAGGATATTAGGGACACGACTCAGCCACTGGAACAAAGTGGCTTGCTGCCCACTGGCCCAGAAGGTGATAAGCCGCCTGAGTACCTATCAGACCCCGCCCAAACTAGTGAATTTATAGACCTAAGAGACGAACAACTGCTTTTAGAGTTACAGGAAGGTAATGACGCTAGAAATAATATGCTTCTCAAGGTTATAGAGACGATTGAACGGAGAAGTGCTTTCGACGGAAAACAGGAGAGGGAATTATGGGAATTTCGCGGAACTTACATGAGAAGGAACGAAGCGCCACAAGCCTTTAGAATAATCAGAGTAATGGTGGGTATCGATCCCCCTGAAGACCCCAAGAACATGCTCGAGTCTAAGGCCCCGGAAGTTACCAGTGTTTTAGCGCCGGATGTTTATTGGATGATTTTGCGCGAAGAACTGGAAACGCGATCTCAAGCCACCGGAGCTGTGGCGTAAATACATACTGTACAATAAGATTCTATGGCGTTTGAAGATTATAAAACTAAGGAATCAGTAGTGGTTGTTTACACCGGCGAGGGGAAGGGCAAGACCAGTGCAAGCATAGGACTCATGGCACGAGCTTTGGGTAGCGGTTGGCGGGTGGCCTTTATTCAATTTATAAAGCACTGGAACGTCGGCGAGCACGATTTTATTCGTAAAATCGAACCGATTTACGGTAAGAAACTGTTGTTTTATAAAGGCGGCAAGGGCTTTTATGATGCCGGCGAGCTGAGTGCCAAGGACGTAACACCAGCCCAGCACAAGCGTGCGGCCCAAGATACCTACGCCGAGGCCTTAAAAGCTGCCACCAATGGCAAGTTCGATCTAGTCATCTGCGACGAGATCAATAACGCAGTCAATCACAAACTGCTCACCAAAAAACAATTGGCTGACCTCATAGCCAAACGCGCGCCCAAAACTAGCTTGTGCCTCACTGGCCGCGACTTCCCTAAAGATTTACTGCCAAAAGTTGATATCGCTACCAATATGACCAAGCTCAAACACCACTTTGATAAAAAGTATTTGGCTAACAAGGGAATTGATTTTTGAAGAAGCCAAACCAGCCACCCAAAAACTTAATTTTTTGGTGGCTGGTGTTTTTGACGCTCATCTTAATCGGGACTTATTTTGCCTTCAAACTAACTGGCCATGATAGGTTACTTGAAAACAGCCAGCCTGGACTATACAGCGTGGTTAGATTCGATGATGGCGACACCGTTACGGTCGATATGAATGGCACACAAGAAACAATCCGTTTTATAGGAGTAGATACACCAGAAACCCATGACCCGCGAAAACCAGTGCAATGTTATGGCAAGATTGCCGCTGACTTTACAAAAGGTTTAATCGGCAACCAGAGCGTCCGCCTGCAAGCCGACCCGCTGGACACCAACCGCGACCGCTACGGCCGGTTGCTGCGCTACGTTTATTTAACCGATGGAACTTTGGTCCAGCAGAAACTAATTACCGAAGGTTACGGCTTTGCCTACACCTATTTTCCGTTTGAAAGAGCGGCTGAGTTTAGCGACTACGAACAAGCCGCCAAGGTCGCGGGCAAGGGTTTATGGAGCGCTTGCCAGATCACGATTGAGCCTAACGGCTCGAAGCAGACAAACGCGCTTTTGCCCTAGCTTCTCGTCGCTTAAGAAGCCAATCGTCAAGCGCCGCCACCGGATAAATTAATAGAGTAGTAGTCCACTGCAGGCAAAACAGAGTGGTACGCAAAATGTTGACACGATGATAAAAAGTTCGGACAGACCGCCATTGATACGAGAAGTGTCGAGGGAAGCTGGTGTGCATAGCCCTAAAAGATACACCGACTAAATTATTGGGGATGTAGCCAATCTTGCCATGGCGTTTTAGGCAAAAGGCCATATCGTAATCTTCCCAGATATCTGGCCGCAGCAGGACTTTGCTCTTAATTTTGTGCCAGCCGCAGGCGCGAATAGCGCAGTTAGAGCCCCAGAGCAGCCGGTGGCCGGCGACTGCACCCGCTAGATAAATATAGCCATGGAAGATAATAGAGCCAATCCACTTTAGCGGCACATCGTAGGGGTCAGCGCCGCCAGTAACTGCAACTAGTTTAGGATCGTCCGCGAAGGCTTTGATAATCTTTTCGACCCAATCTGGCGGCAAGATACTGTCGGCGTCGATGCGGCCCAAAATGTCGCCTGTGGCCTCATTAAAACCAGTTGTTTGGGCAAAAACCTGGTGCTGGCGCTTTTCGTATAAGATTTTTACAAATGAATACCCCTGGGCGATTTCGACGGTTCGATCTGTGGAATTATTATCAACTACTATAACTTCAACGGGACTGATGGTCTGGGCGGCAATGCTATCCAGGCAAGCGCTGATGTAGCCTTCCTCATTGTAAACCGGTATTATTATGCTTAGCGTAAGCGATTTATTGGACATATTAGTTAATAAATAGAATAGCAGTTCATGGCTGAAGCAAAGCTGACTTTTAACAAAATCCGGAGATATTTTTGGCCGGTTTCCATCTGGAAACGAGTCTTAGTGATTTTTTTAGCGATAGTTTTCTTATTTACTGCCACCAGTTACGGCGTCGCCCAGTGGTACATTGCCAGGCATAACGACGAACCGCTGGTGCTGGGCACCACCTTCGTGCCTGATTACGCCCGCAGCTACGGCCTAGACCCTAAAGAGACTCTGGAAGCCATATTTTCTGAACTCGGCATGCGGCAAGTGCGGCTAGTCAGTTATTGGAAAGCTATCGAGCCAACACCGGGGACATACGATTTCTCAGAGCTAGACTGGCAATTCGCACTAGCCAATAAATACGATGTCCAAGTTTGCTTAGCCATCGGCCTGCGCCAGCCGCGTTGGCCGGAATGCCACGAGCCCGCTTGGGTCAGTTTCGCGGACAAGCAGTGGGAACCAAAGTTGTACCAATATATGCAAGCCGTGGTTGACAGGTATAAAAATAATCCGGCCTTGTCTACCTATGAATTAGAAAATGAATTTTTCATGTCGGTTTTTGGCGAGTGCAAGGACTTTAACCGCGACAGGTTAATCTACGAGTATGGTTTGGTGAAGCAATGGGATCCGACCCATCCAGTTATCGTTAGCCGTAGTAATAACTGGATTGGTTTGCCGCTGGGCCAGCCGCGTCCCGATAAATTTGGCATCTCTGTTTACAAGCGCGTCTGGGATAAAACACTTACCAAGCGTTACTTTGAATACCCTTTGCCAGCTTGGTTTTATGCCGCTTTGGCCGGCGGCGGCGAGCTGCTAAGCGGCAAAGACATGATAATCCACGAATTGCAGGCCGAACCTTGGCCGCCCACAAGCATTAAAGAGGCTTCCGTCGAGGAGCAGTTCAAATCCCTAAATCCTAGCAGACTTAAGGATCGTATTGATTACGGAATTGGGACGGGTATGCGCACCATAGACTTATGGGGCGCCGAATGGTGGTACTTCGTCAAAATTAAGAAAAATGACCCCAGTATATGGAACGTGGTCAAAGATGCCGTTGTCCAGGCCGAAATCGACAATCAAAAACTTGTCAAAAACTAGGTTAGAATAAGGGTTATGAGCAAGAAAACTCAGCCCACCGGAAAAATTACGAACAGGCGCGCCCGGTTTGATTATGAACTCGGCGATAGTTTAATTGTGGGCATTGCTTTGACGGGCGCCGAAACTAAGGCTCTGCGCATGGGGCACGGCCAGTTGCGCGGCGCTTACGTAACAGATAAAGGCGGCGAACTGTGGCTAATCAATGCCCAGATTACTGGTGATAGCGGCGTGCTGATAGACGAATCGACAAAGACCCGCAGCCGTAAGCTGTTGGCCAAGCGCTCCGAAATCGATAAATTGCTGGCCGCCAAGGGCCAAGGTATGACAATCGTGCCGCTGGAGGTCTTAAACAGGGGGCATTATATCAAGCTAAAAATCGCCTTAGGCCGCGGCAAGAAACGCTATGATAAACGTGAAACTCTCAAACGCCGCCAAGAAGAACGCGACATCAGAAGAGAAACTAAACTAAGCTAAAATAAGATAATGGTCAATTCATTCATGCGGATGAAATGCAAGGCGACAGCGAGAAGCGGAGCAAGCCGTATATGCAATACGGTGCGCGAGCAGCGGAGCTGGCAACACAGCAGTTTGCCGCAAGCAGTGGCGGAGTTGACGGCTCTGCCGGCAAGCAGGACACTGCGATGAATGGATTGAGAATTTATAGTTGGAACGTGAACGGCATAAGAGCCGTTATTAAACGGGGTGACTTCCAGAGATTTATAGAGACCCACCAACCGGACATTCTATGTCTGCAAGAGACAAAGGCCCAGCAGGGTCAGGCCGAGATAGACTTGCCAGCTTATCAAGAATTTTGGAGTTCCGCCGCCAAGAAAGGTTATTCCGGCACGGCTATCTTCACGAAACGGGCTCCGCTTAAAGTTATCGATGGCTTGCCAGCAGACATTATCGCCAAGTACAAAGTCCACGGCGATATCTATGGTGACCCCAACCAGGAGGGGCGGGTAATTACCGTAGAGTTCGAAAAATTTTATGTAGTCAACGTTTACACGATAAATATCAAGGACGACTTAAGCCGTTTAAATATCCGCCAGGCTTGGGACAAAGCCTTTTTGGCCTGGTGCCAAGCACTAGAAGGGAAAAAACCGGTTATTTTTTGCGGCGATTTAAATGTTGCGCATACCGAAGATGATTTGGCTAGACCAAAAGAAAACGAAGGTAAAAAGGGCTACACAAAAGAAGAGCGAGAGGGCTTTGCTAAATTTATAGACGCTGGCTTTGTGGATACATTTCGTTTATTCCATAAAGGCAATGGGCACTATACGTGGTGGACGCATTGGGCCAACGCTAGGGCTCGTAACGTCGGCTGGCGGATCGATTATTTTTTGGCTTCCAAAAGTCTCAAGTCCAAGATCAAAAAGGCCGAAATCCACGCTGACGTGATGGGTTCCGACCACTGCCCAATCAGCCTAGAGTTGGAACTCTAGGCTGGAGAATTGGGAATTGAGAATGGGGAATAAGACGGTTGCGATTGTTCATGGGTGGGCTGAGGGAGCCTGGCAAAGCCGTCGGTTCATTAAGGCTCTACAAGAAAACGGCTTTAAATATACTAAGAATCCGCATGAAGCCGACATTGTCATCGGGCATTCTGCCGGCTGTTATTTTGTACCCCGTGACATTGACGCGAAACTTATAGTCCTTATAGGGCTGCCTTACTGGCCGAAAAAGCCGCTAATCATTAGCCTGGCGCAAAAACTGGCAGGCGAGATTAAACATCACCATAAAAGCAATGACCTTAAGTGGTGGTGGAAAAAGATGGCCTACAACATACTCTATATTTTTACGAGGCATACTTGGCGCCTAACCTTGCTTAGAAAAAAAGAGTTGTCCCTCCCAAGGAGTACTATAGGTCGCAAAATTATTTTGGTTCACAACCTCAGCGACCCCTTTTTCCACCCCCAATCAGGACAAGCACTGGCGAACAGACTCCGATACAAATATTATGGACTCAGTGGAGCCCATGACGATTGTTGGATAAACCCAAAGCCTTATATTGATTTGCTCCTCAAAGAACTATAATCAAAGTATGGCTAAAAAATCTGGGAGGCCGGGACGGGCATCGGGGTTGCTAGTTCAAAGGTCTTTGCGCTTGGATGCTATGCAAGGCGCAGGCGAGAAGCGGAGCAAGCTGTATGGATAAATACAGTGCGCGAGCATCGCAGCCGGCAACACGGCAGAGCGCCAAGAGTGCTGTCAGAGTTTTCGGCTTTGCCGGAAAGCAGGACAGCACGGCCCAAAGGCCGTTTGCGGTGTTTGATATAGATGGGACTTTAATTCGGTGGCAGCTATACCATGCCATCGCTGAGGCTTTGGCTAAGCGTGGCCATATCGATACCAAAACACGCCAAAAAATCAAAGACGCCCGCATGGTTTGGAAGGTGCGCACGCACAATGAATCGTTTGCGGCCTACCAGACGGAGCTGATTGGGGCGTATGAGAAATTACTGCTAGATCTGAGCTATAAGGATTTCAACCAAGCTGTTAAAGCAGTTTTCGATGAATACAAAGACCAGGTCTATATCTACACTCGGGAGCTAATCAAAAAACTCAAAAAAAATGGCTACCTGCTGTTTGCTATTTCGGGCTCACAGATAGAAATTGTTAGTAAAATTGCCAAGTATTATGGTTTTGATGACTGTGTCGGCACCGTTTACGCCCATGAAAAAGATAAATTCACCGGCTCAGTGACTATCCATCTTGGCGGCAAGCACCTGGTGCTGCAGGAGCTGATGGCCAAGCACCACACCAGCCTGGCCGGCTCTGTCGCGGTTGGCGACGGGGCCAGCGACATTTCTATGCTGGCGATGGTAGAAACTCCGATTGCTTTCAACCCCGAGAGAACGCTGTTTGACCATGCAACGGGTAAGGGTTGGAAGATAGTGCTGGAGCGCAAGAATATGGTTTATGAACTAGAAAAACAAAATGGCAGATACATACTGGTTAAAGCAAGCTAAAGACAAGCCTCTGTTTGAGGACCTGCTATGGAGCCGGCCGGAAAATAAACGCCTAGCTGGAAAACTACTAATTGTTGGCGGTAACTTGTACGGCTTTTCCGCACCAGGCACGGCATATGGTGCTGCGCTGAAGGCTGGCATAGGCACGACGCGGGTGTTGTTGCCAGACAAATTGCAAAAAACGGTCGGCAAACTAATGCCAGAAGCCGAATTCGCGCCGAGTACTTTAAGTGGTAGTTTTGCGAGGCCGGGCCTCGCAAAACTTTTGGAAGAAGGAGAGTGGGCTGACGGCGTACTTTTAGCTGGCGCCTTTGGGCGCAATTCCGCAACAGCCATACTGCTGGATTGTTTTATGA
>JBBTWK010000070.1:0-6456 GCA_038062805.1 Patescibacteria group bacterium | reverse complement strand
AAAAGCATCGACCATTGCGTCAGCGGCATTGGCCGCTTGGTCGGCTCCAGCATCATCCATGCCCAGGCTGCCATTTTGCATCTTCTCAAAAGCGGCGGCGGGATTAGCCCTGGCCTCATTGATAAATTGCTGCATAGAAACCTTCATCTTATTGAAGAAAGAACGCAGTATTCCCAACTGCACCTTTATCGATGCTATATCAGCCTTGACTTTGTTGACTTGGTCAGCCGACAGCCCAGCCGAGCTCAACTCTGGGAGTACTTTTTCTATCTTGGCCACTGCAGCTTCGACTTTAGCCAGGGTAGAAGGGAAACGGTTGTTCATTTTAAC
Source organism: Patescibacteria group bacterium (assembly GCA_038062805.1). GTDB lineage: Bacteria > Patescibacteriota > Saccharimonadia > Saccharimonadales > UBA10212 > UBA6824. Next base: position 6,126 of record JBBTWK010000070.1, on the reverse strand, counting down.
TAGCATGTTTTGCATCATGCCGGTAGCTTGGTTGACCATCGCGGCCTTACAGTCTGCAGATGGTCCACTCTGGAAAGATTTGCTAAGCTCTTCTGACTCAGCCTGTAATTGAGTCATTTTTTGCTGTAATTGCTGAATTTTTTGCTGGTTGACCAGCCTCTGCTCGTCGCTTAAGCTGGAATCTTGCTGGTTGAGAGCATCCATCTGACCACTTAGGGATTGCATTTCATTAGACAACTGTTGCATGCGCTCCTGTTCGCCTTGATTTTTACAGGCTTCGGGCATAGTCCAATCATCTCCGTTGTCGGATTCGTCGAAGCCAAAGAATTTTTCTGTTTTTTGTGAAGGTCCCGGTTCGGCTGAAGCCTTATCAATACTGGCTGTGGTGTAGGCTAGGCCAGAAATTATGACAGCTAATCCAACCAAAACCCAGATGGCAAAGTGATGATGCGGTTTTATTTTATGATGCAAGGCCATATATAAGATTTAGCTTAAGCTTTATTGTTATCCCTATAACTTTACTTGTCAATATGAGCTGATGTAGGCTTATGTTGTTAATAAAACGTTGAAGTATTTTTCAAGTAGGTCCATATTATCTAGTGGAGCATATATATGAAAGACCTAAAAACTCTGGGGAAAAAGGTAAAGCAAGAACGGGCACTCCTTAGCCTGTCTCAAGCACAACTGGCAGAGGCGATGGCTATCGATACTACGCTGCTGTCTAAGATCGAGAACGGCCATGTTCAGCCCACCCAGGAGCAGTTGCAGGCCATCATTGATGCTCTTGAGCTCGACCAACCCAAGGCGCTCGAGCTCTGGAACTTAAGTGGTAGGCCGGCCGGCTTTGTCACCACCCAGCGTGTAAGAAAAAGTAACCCAGAAAGGATAGTAAATATGGCAACCAAAAAAAACACCGACCAAAATTCTCAGATGAGTTTTACGATCGACCCGGCCCGCGTGCAGACGCTTTATAGCGACATCGCGGCGATTGTGTCGACGCAGAACGGCATGACCCTGCAATTTGGCCAGCACATGGCTGGTTCTAACACCGCCAACGTGGTGGCTAGTGTCGGGGTGTCTTTTGATCACGCCCGAAAAATTGCCGGCGCGATTAACGAAGAATTAGCAAAAAACGAGCGCTAAAGCGGCGAAGCCGCACCATAATGGGGCCCACTCCTTAGGGCCTCATTTGTTATAGAAAAGCTACCCATCAGATGGTAAGATGAGACTAATGTTGTGGAGGCTCAAAATAATGAAAAATCGTAGCCTATTTATTTGGATGATCGGCGCCTCGGCCGTTGGCCTAGCGGCCGCCTTTTGGCAGTTAATGGAAAAACTAGCCATCTTAAAAAACCAAGACATAGCACTTAGCTGCAATTTAAATGATGTCTTTTCATGCAGTAATGTATTAAACGCCCAACAGTCTTCGGTCTTTGGTCCACCAAACTCAGTGATCGGGATTATTATGTTCAGTTTTTTCCTGAGCATCGGTATCGTCGGCTTAACCGGCTCAAAATTAGCCAAGAAACTAGCGTTGGCCGTACAGGGATTAGCTTTATTTATGCTTGGCTTTACGCTGTGGTTCTTGTTTCAAAGCACTTACCGCATTCAATCAATCTGTATTTTTTGCCTGTTTATCGGAACAGCAGTTTTAATAATCAACGGTGTTATGCTCCGCCATAATGCAGGATTTAGCAAAAAACTTCGTCGCCTTACTTATCGCGGGACTGACTTATTTGCCTGGGCTCTGATCTGGCTGGTTGTAGCATTCGCCATGGTCTTAAAATTCAGCTGAAAGAGTTGGTAATTCCCAGCCCAAGCCCTATAGTTTAGCTTAAGCCCCGTAGTAGACTTTCGCGTCTATCTTTGCGGGGCAAAGATAAATTATCCGCTTCAGCGGATGTCGCGAAAGCTCACTACGGGGTAAGAATCATGGTAGATAACGAAAACCCAGCCGAGGCACCACCGCCGGAAATTGAAGCTGAGCTGCCGCTACCGGAGGCAACACCTAAACCTGAAAAAAAGTCCGAGGTAAAACCAGTTAACGGTCTCTCGCATTGGCGGCGATTTCGGGGCTGGTACGTGGCGCGAAAAAAATGGTCAACACCACTCAGCGTCTTGGCTATACTGCTATTACTGCTAGCCATACCAGCAACTCGTTACCCCTTGGCTGGACTAGCTCTTGAAAAGAATTTTACGGTCCAAATAAATGATCAAACTACTTCCGCGCCCATCAGCGGCGCAACTGTTAGCTCGGGCAATATTAGCACCCTGACTGATGGAAATGGTAAGGCTAATTTGCGTCTGTCCGTAGGACGCCACAATGTAAAAATAGCTAAAAAATACTATCAGGACCGCCAGGCCGATGTATTAGTGCCGATCTTGGGACAAAAAACACCACCGGTTATAGCGGCTCAAGCTACAGGCCGCCAAGTAAAAGTTACGATCAAAAACACTGTTTCAAATAAAACCCTGGCTGATGTGGATATAAAAGTTTTAGACATCACGGCCAAAACCGATAAGGACGGTAAGGCTTTGCTGGTCTTGCCAGCAGGCGTGGCCAGTCAAAAAGCCAGCTTGAGCCAAAATGGCTATAACCCTACTGACGTGGTCATCAAAGTTAGCGACACTATCGTTGCCGAAAACAACTTTACCGTTACGCCGGCCGGCAAAGTTTACTTTCTTTCCAAACAAAGCGGTAAAATTGACGTCGTTAAAGCAAACCTCGATGGTAGCAGCCGTGAAATCGTCCTGGCTGGCACCGGCCGCGAAGACAACCAAAACACGGTACTGTTGGCTAGCCGTGATTGGAAATATTTAGCGCTACTATCACGCCGCGACAGTGATCTGGCTAAACTCTATATGATAGAAACCGGCTCTGACAATGTCACAGCCATCGATGAAGGCAACGCTACCTTTAGCCTTATTGGCTGGAGCGATGCCAACTTTGTCTACCAAGTTGACCGCATTGGCTACCAACTGTGGCAGCCCAAAGCCCAAGCCCTAAAGAGCTATAGTACTACTAGCAATAAAATTGCCATACTGGCCGAAACCGACGCCCAGGGGTCTAGCAACTTTGACTATAACTATGAAAACCTCAGTGACGTTTACATTGTTGGGCAGCGGCTAGTCTTCGTCAAAAGTTGGTACTCGACCTATTTCGACAATACCTTGCTTAACGATAACCAACTAGGCATATATAGTATTGCCGTAGCCGGCACCGGCGGACGTTCCACCCACAAGACTTTTGGCTATGCGCCCGACCAATCGACCTACTTGCAGTCGTTTCTCTTTAGGCCTGACCAGGTTAACTATCAAATAGTAGAAAAAAGCGACGACCCTAAATATTTTGTCTATTCAGGCGGCCAAGTGAGTGAGAAGCCATCGATTAGTTCCGATTATGATAATTATCTCAACGATGGTTTCTACAATACATACTTGGTTTCACCCTCGGGTAATTCGACATTTTGGAGTGAGTCACGCGATGGCAAAAACAGCTTATTTATTGGTGACTCGGTCGGTGGCAATGCCAAACAAATCGCCTCGGCGTCCGATTACCAAACCTACGGCTGGTACAGTGAAGACTATCTTCTGGCTTCCAAAAATGGCAGTGAACTTTACATATTAGCTAGCGATGGAGTCAAAAAAGACAGCGAGGCATTAAAGATTACGGATTATCACAAGCCAGTCATTAGTTATCCAGGCTACGGCGGCTACGGCGGCATATAATTTGTAAGTGAGCTACTTTTCAGACTCCTTTGACAGAGAGATTATCAAATTACTCCAAAACGGAGCAGTTGGTTTTATGCCATCCGACACTATTTATGGCCTGTCTTGCCGCGCGCTCGATAAAACGGCCGTGGAACGGGTCCATAAGCTGAAAAGTCGTAATTCAGACAAACCATGTGTCGTTTTAATATCAGACATAAGACAACTATCTGATTTGAAGGTTGACCAATCTCAAGCAGACACAGTTGCTGATTACTGGCCAGGAAAAATTAGCTTGGAATTTGATGCCAGGCGTGCGCCCGCTTGGCTGCATAGAGGTACCGGTCATTTCGCAATCCGTCTACCTGACTATCTGCTTTTGCGAGAATTGATACGCCAAGTCGGCCCTATCTTGAGTACTAGCGCTAACCCTAAAGGCACCAAACCCGCCAATTCCGTGGCTGCGGCTTGGACTTATTTTGGTGAAGGTCTGGACTTTTACATCGACGCCGGAAAGATAAATACCGAACCTTCGACCATAGTAGTAATTAAAGATGGTAAACTCGAAGTTGACCGGCTCGGCGCTGTCAAGATAGATACAAGAGGGAAAATAAAATGACATTTGATGATTATCAAAAACAAGCTTTGACGACGGCCAAGGACAAGAATGTAGAATTAATGCACCGTGCGCTGGGGTTGTCAGCTGAAGCGGGAGAAGTTGCTGGCAAATTGAACAAGTGGCTCAGGGAAACTAAGGGTGATCCAACCAAGTTGGATAAAGAAGCTTTATCTGATGAACTTGGTGATGCGTTATGGTTTTTGGCCACACTTGCCGAGCATTTAGGTTATTCTCTTGATGAAATCGCCCAGAAGAACATAGAAAAATTGGCCGATAGGGATAAGCGTGGGGTCATTTTTGGCTCCGGTGACAATCGCTAAATACTTAACTGGTTAAGTATTTCTTGTCCCGCATTAAAACCTGAGCGGAGTAGTCGGTAATCGGATTATGTAGCATCAAGTTTTTAGTGCGGGGTCCAGGTTGCGCCAGAGATACCAGGCAACAATAGACTCGTAGGGCGGCCAACCGTTTTGCTTTGACAATTTTATTAATCTCTCCGGGCTTGGCAGGCGGCGTAAATTGTAAATATTCATTGCTGCTTTTCTGATGCCCAAATCGCCAACCGGCAAAATGTCTAACCGGCCCAAAGAAAAAATCATAAACATATGGGCGCTCCACTGCCCAATACCTTTAACGGCAGTAAGCTCGCGGATGAGTTCATTATTAGGAAAAGATGTAATGTGCGTCAGATCCAGCCTTCCATCTATAATATGGGCCGCTAGATCTTTCATGTATTTGACCTTGCCATAGCTTAAGCCGCAGGCTCGCAAGTTTTCGGTGTCGGCGTCGGCAATTTGCTGGGGTGTCGGTACTACCTCGCCAAAAAATAATATTACTCTTTTCCAGATGGCATCGGCTGCCTTGACGCTCAGCTGTTGACCGACAATACTTTCCAGCAGTTCTTTGTAATAATCTGTGTGCGGTCGCAGGCGGCAGGGGCCGTACTTTTTTATCAATTGCGCCAGTTTAGGATCGTTAGCCGCAAGATGGATCTCGGCCGCTCGCAACTTTTTGCTGTACACCATCGCTCTATTAAACCAAAATCTGTAATTCCATGCCGCCACTAGCTTATTGGTATAATGAGCTTGATATGGGACCAAAACCGATACAGGATGTAACGCCACCACCATCGGGGCCAGAAATTGTCGGCTCTATTCCGGTTCGGGCACCGACTGAGCAAGCTCGCAGTGCTGAAAAACCGCTGCCCCTAAAAGATGACGACTCGAGCTTTATTGTTCCGGCCACTCCCGCATCGGCCGCCGTTAATAGGAATAATGAAAACACCCAAACCAAAACCAGTAAACCAAAGCCAACTTTGGCCATCGTAGTAACGCTGCTTGCCATCATTTGTCTGGCCGGCGGCGCCTACTTGAAATTTTTCAGTGAACGCTTTAGCTAAAATTCGCGGCGGAGCCATTCGTCGAGGCTGCCAGTACCACCGGCGCTAAGACAAAGCACAGTATCGCCGGCCGCGGTGTGATATTTGATATTCTCTTTCAGTTTGTCATCAAGCTTGGCGGAGCTGGCTTTCGGTTTAGCCTTTTCGCTAAGTAAGTTCTTGATATCGTCTGGCGACAGCGTCGGTAACTTAGGATCCTCCCGAGCCAGATAACTCGGGATAATATAAAGCTGTTTTACGTTGTCAAAAAGATTTTTGAGCTCGTCTTTTATAAAGTGCTGGCGCATATTATGCAGACCTTCATAGACCACGACAACGTTATCACCAGCTACTTCGTGGGCCAACTGCAAAGCGCCGCGGATTTTGCCTGGCGTGTGGGCGTAATCGCTATAAATACCCA
>JBBTWK010000069.1:0-14177 GCA_038062805.1 Patescibacteria group bacterium | reverse complement strand
GATGAGCCCTGCCAACGCCAATAATCTCGACTTAATTTCAGACCACTCGACCGACCAGTGCTTTGATAAATTCAGTGCCAATATCGAGCGCTACCAGGTAGTTCTCTACCGGCTTACCCCGACCAAAGTGAAGGGTCTTACCACGTTTTTTTGTTACGTCAGCCATTTTTGGCAATTTTGCCCTGATATTTTTAACCCTGTCGGCAATAGCCATAATCAGATTGATTATAGCACACAGATCATCTCACTCACCCCTTATCCCTAATCTATTCTTAAATTCTTAAGAATTTAAGAATAGGTGGTATCATGAAGGGAGATTGAGAAGGATTAAAAAATGTTGAGCACTGCTCAGTTGGAACGTCGAGTTAAGGGATTTTCTAATCATCGGAGAATCCAGATAATGGTACTCCTTAATAGTGAACCGGGCCTTTCTCTGCTAGATATCGCTGAAAAGACCAAGACCAATTTTAAAACCATCGCAGAACATACTAGGCGGCTGCGCTTAGCAGGTATGATTACAAAAAAGTACAAGGGCAATATGGTAGCCCACAAGCTTAGTCCACGCGGGCAAAGAGTTCTTAGATTCTTAAGAACATTAGAATAGAAAATCAGCTCTTTTAGTTTTGTTAAACTAGGAACGATGAGCTATCAAATCAGCGACGGGATTTTGGAAAGCGAACTTTCGAAATGGCTAACAAAGGCCGGTCAAAAATATGGGAAATTTAAAGATGGCCGGGTTAATTATACTGACGCAGATATTGCCCCCGTCGTAATGATTACCGTAGTCTGCGGTAACAAAATACTACTTGCTAAACGAGGTCATGGGTTGGCAGATGCCGAAGGATATTGGTCAACCATAAACGGTTTTATTGACGAAGACAAACCGGTCGCTGAAATTGCCGCCCAAGAGCTGAAAGAAGAAATTAGTTTAGAAATGAGTCCTTTGAAAATTAAAGTTGGTCCGTCCTACACTGTCAAAAATCTGCAAGAAAAAAGAAGTTATATTATATTCCCTTGCCTGGTAAAGCTAGATGCTAAGCCCGAAATTGTTTTGGACCACGAGCATACCGAATTTACATGGACAAAAAGGGGCAGGCTTGAACAATATCACATGCTCGATGACACGTCCGAAACTATAGACGCAGCTCTGCGCCTACTCTAGGACAGCTTTGATGCGTCTTACCCCAGCGGAGCTCGCCTCTTCTTTGACGATTTTAAACTTTCTGTGTGGTGAGCCTGTCGAACCATTGCTGCCTTCCACAATTACACCTGTATGTTCGACGTGGGGGCCGCCGCAGATTTCGCGGCTGAAGGGCTTTTTGGGATCACCAATTGTATAAACCTTGACCACGGCGCCGTATTTATCCCCAAAGGCGCCAGAGGCACCTTTTTTGAAGGCCTCGTCAGTTTTTTCTTCTTTCCAAGTGACGGGCAAATCTTCTTTGATTTTTGCGTTAACGATATCTTCGACTTTTTTCAGCTGCTGCGCCGTGACTTTTTCTGAATGGCTAAAATCAAAACGAGTGCGCTCACTGGAAATATTGCTACCGCGCTGTACAACATGATCGCCCAAAACATCTTTTAAGGCTCGGTACATCAGGTGGGTTGTGGTATGGAGTTTAACAACAGCTTCGGAATGGTCGGCCAAGCCGCCCTTGAACATGCCGGCGCTGGCAGTCTGGCTGCGCTTTTTTTGTTCGTCCATTCGTTTATCAAAATCGATCCGCCAATTTTCATCGACATCGACTTTTTGCAGATAGGCTTCCTCGATACTAAGCTCCGCCGGGAAGCCGTAAGTATCGTAGAGTTTAAAGACATCCTCACCAGATAGTTTTTGCTCTTTCTGCGACATTTTTGCAAATTCCCTAACGCCGGCCCTCAGGGTTTGCCGGAAGATATTTTCTTCTTTTATGAAGGCATGCACGATGTCGTTTTTGCGATCCTTGACCTCCGGAAAATCTGATTCATACAAGCTAATGACAATCGGTGTGACTTCTTCGCAAAGGTGCTGCTCGATTCCCAGTTCAAAGGCGTAGCGAATGGCCCTGCGCAGCAGCCGGCGTAGCACGTAACCTTGGGCTTTATTGCTAGGCGTAACTCCGTCGACACCCAGCCACACAGCGGCGCGCATATGGTCGGCAATTACGCGCATGGCCGCCTGATGCTGGTCATAATTTTTGCCGCTCAAAACTTCTAGTCCGCTGACTATCGGTTTGATAAGGCTGATTTGGAAGACATCAGGACTGTCCTGATATGCAGCGGCAATGCGTTCCAGCCCGCCGCCAAAATCGACGTTTGGTGTCGGCAATCGCTCAAACTTGTCGCCGATTTTTTTATAAGTCATAAAGACGCTGTTGCCGATTTCAAGGAAGCGGCCGCAGTCACAGTTAGGATGGCAATGTTTGCCATATTTTTCGTCGTGTGGCGTGCCAAAATCGTAAAAGACTTCGCTGTCCGGCCCACCTGGCTCGCCTTCGCGCATATTAGCCGGCGGGCCTTCGCGGCTCCACCAGTTTTTGCTGGCATCGTAGAAAAAAATTCGCCCACCCTGCATGCCTTTGGCATAACCGTCAGAGTTGGTGCCAAGGTCAACTTCCTCGGCCTCAATACCCTCAAGCGCAAATAGATCCTTCCAGATTTTGGCCGATTCAATGTCTTTTGGCACGCCGGTTTTTTGGTCACCGATAAAACACGTGACGTACAGCCTGCCGGGGTCAAGACTCACGACCTTAACCAAAAAATCCCAAAACCAGGTAAGCTGGTCTTCCTTAAAATAATCGCCCAGGCTCCAGTTGCCCAGCATTTCGAAAAACGTTGTGTGACGGTTGTCGCCGACCTCGTCCATGTCTTCGGCGCGAAGGCAGGTCTGGCTATCTACCAAGCGTGTGCCGGCCGGATGCTTTTCTCCAAGTAAATACGGCACCAGCGGCTGCATACCGCTACCGGTAAACAAAGTTGTGGGGTCGTCTTGGGGCATCAAAGAAGCCCGAGGGATAATCTTGTGTCCTTTGGCTTCAAAAAACTCAAGATATGCTTTACGTATTTCCTGCGCTGTCATAAACAGTATTGTAACAGAGGTAGAAACTAAACTACAATGCCGCCACCTAGGCATTGTGAGCCGGAGTAGAAGACAGCTGATTGTCCGGGAGTTAGAGCACGCACGTCCTCACTTAGTTTGGCAAGCCACTGACGATTATTAATTTTCTGCAGGCTTTTTACAGGAATTAAAGCCGCGCGATGTCTGGTGCGGACGTGTAGTGGGTAGTGGGTAGTGGGTAGTGGGTAGTCAGCCTCCCCGGAAATCCAGTGCATATCGGTAAGTTTTATTTCACTACTCCAGAGTTTTTCGTCCTGTAGGTCGGTCGTTACGTAAACTTCGTTTTTTTTCATATCTTTGCCAATTACGTAGTACGGCAGTCCGCCGCCGACCTCCAGACCGTGGCGTTGGCCGATTGTGTAAAAAATAGCACCGTCGTGCTCGCCAATAGCCACGCCGTTTTGGCCAATAATTTTGCCGGGTTTAGACTTGATAAACTGCTGTAGGAAATCCTTGATTGGAACCTTGCCAACAAAACAAATACCCATACTTTCTTTCTTTTTGGCGGTAACTAGGTTATTTTTTTCAGCGAGTTCTCTGACTTCTGGCTTGGTTAACTCGCCCAGTGGGAATAGGGTTCTAGCAAGTGCTTCTTGGCTAATTCTATAAAGGAAATACGTCTGGTCTTTGTTGGCATCTTTGGCCATCAGTAGTTTGCCATTTTTTGTTCTGGCGTAATGACCGGTGGCAACATAATCTGCGCCGTCATCAAGTGCAGTTTGGAGAAATAGCTTAAACTTTATTTCCTGGTTGCATGTGATGTCCGGATTTGGCGTACGGCCAGCTTTAAACTCATCCAGCATATGGTCGATGACTTTGTGGCGGTACTGTTTTTGGAAATCGTACATTTTGAAATCAATGCCCAGTTGCACAGCTACCCGCTTGGCGTCTTGATAGTCCTCTTTCCAGGGGCACTTCATACCAGGCAAATCCTGGCTCCAGTTTTTCATATAAATGCCCACTACCTCATAGCCCTGCTGTTTTAAAAGCAGAGCGCTAACCGAAGAATCCACGCCCCCAGAAAGTCCAACGTAAACTGTTTTCATCTGTTATATTCTAACAGGTATGGGCAGCTATATAGCTGCTAGAGGTCCGGCGTGCAGATCATCGGGGGTGGATACTTCTTGAGTTGGCCTTTCGGGCGGCAGAGCCATTATGGCTTCGTTTCGCGTTAATGAATTTGCAACGGTTTCATGTGCTTGAGCCTGCTCGCGCCAATATTCAACGCTCGAGCGGATATCGGCTGTCATTTCTGCGGGGTGACTTTCTATCTGGTTAGCCATGTCTCTCAGTTTTTGAGCTTCGGCTCGGAGTCTCTCGACCTCGGGGCTTTTGCCCTGTTCACGAAGTTCTTGGTCTTGCATATGGCGGGTAGCTTCGCCCACAGGTTTGGTTAAATTTTCGGTTAGACTTAGGTCTTCGCCCATTTTTGTTTCCTTTAATGTTTATTTTAATTATCAGGCAAATAGTACTCTCTCTCTCTGGTTGTCAAGCAGTTCTAAAGGCAGTTATATATTAAACAAACCCAGAACTAATTAGCTCTTCGTTCTTGGATGCTTTTAAGTAAGAGTGGAGCCGCTTCCTCGTAAGTTTTACCTGATTTTACGCTGTTACAAGTCAGGCAACTAGTCTTAAGGTTATCTTTAGAGTGCTTGCCACCCTTATGTTGTGGTGTCAGATGGTCAAGCGTAGCATTTTTATCAGTTACCTTTTCTCCGCAATAAAAACACGTATAGTCATCTCTTTCAAAAATTTCTTTCCTTTTTTCGGGCTTCGTAAAATAATCCTCCTCAATTGAGTCGGCATTAGTGGAAAGTTTTTCTATCACCGAAGGTATTTCTCCTGGGCTAAGAACTGTATAGAGTGTACCGTCCCGATTCGTGTCACCAATTCTTATAGCTCCTTTCGTCTCCAGGCCTTTTACTGTCCGTAGAATATGAACACGGCTTGATGTTTCTGCGGCCCGTGCACTGGTCCACGCTTTAGCTAACGTTCTTTGCCCTATGCGGATTTCATTCTTCCCTTCAAGCAGTGAATGGCGTAGGAAGAAGAGATATACCGTTGCCTCAAATGTCGTAAGCTGTGGCAGTAGCAAGTCTACAAATTGTTCTATGGTCTTCTGTAAGTCTTCCTTCATATCAAACTACTTTCCTGCCTTAGATATGTTTTTCATCGCTTCATCAAAATCGCTTTTGATTTTTAACGGCTTTTCGGCGGATTTCAGCTTGCGCTTGTCGTCAGCTTTTATGCGGCGCTGGACTTTTTTAATGTCTTCTTCAGCGTCCAGATTCTCTGGCAATGTACCGCCAATATCAATAATCGTATTACGAACTTTACTACCGACTTCATAATGGACAAGCATAGCTCCTTGCTGGCCATGCTTTTGACCAAAGTCATAATCCTTAGATAAACGCTCCTCTGTTTGGGTTATGCGGAATAGGTTTGCGGCTAACTCGGTAGTGCCAGCCCTGTCCATAAGATTTTCCTTTTTGCCAAGTCCTTTACGCCGCTTAATATCTGGCAGGAATAGATTGTATAGTCCTTTATAGCCAGCATTGTGGAAATAGGCGTAATTGTTCACACCATGCTTTTTGGCAGATGACGTAAGCCGTTTAGTTCCTTCGCTAACTTGGGTACGGACATATAATCTTTTCTGCTCCTCTGGTAGCTTATCGTATTCTTCCTGCCGAATCGTTTGGGCGGCAAAATAGGTCTGTGCATAAGCGATTTGAGGTTTACGTGAATCCCCGTTTTGAGCCACTAAGTAACAGGCGTAGCGTGTCAAAATATAATCCTCATACGGACGACCAGTCCCGCTAGTTTTTCCTGACACCAGGAAAAAGTGCTTACCCACATCCTGACCGCTGTTAGCACAAGCGATTTGTGCTTTCTTAATAACGTTGGAAAAAGTTTCCCACTTTTCATAGCCAAGCAGTGGCATTAAATCACGGGCTGACCAGCAGTCCTGCTCATTAACGTTCCGCTTTATTAGCTCAAAACCCTTAGCTTGTTCCTCAACCATCTATTAGCTCCTTGTAAGTTAGTCTACACAATGAATTAGCGAACCACTCACTAAACCGCTCAATATCGCTAATACTACGGGTATTGTACCGATATTCATACTCACTACAATACTTCTGTAGGTGCTTGGCGCTAACGTGGTGGTAAGTGCCATTGATACCCCGCTTAAAGTGCGACCAAAAGCCCTCTATTGTCTGGGTGTGAATATCGCCGCTACGAAATTGGTTGCTACGGTGGCGGACTGTCCCGTGCGGGTAGCCCAAGCGGGGCAAAGTTTTATAAGCGCCATACTCATCACTATAAATCTGGGTGTCAGGCTTAACGCTTTGCTGGATTTCAGGTAACAACGCCCGTGCGCCAGCGCTCTTAACGTGTTTTATCTTAGCTTTACCGCCACGTTGGACCATACCCATTACGACCTGCTTATTGTAGTCCTGTTCGGTACTGCGCCGTTCTTTAGCACGGTTAATGCCCTTACCGCCAAGATAGGTTTCATCAACTTCAACCACGTCTTGTAGCAGGTTTTTGTTACCTGACTTCACTAATGCGAAACGGATACGCTGGAGCATAAACCACGCTGTTTTTTGAGTAACACCTAGATAACGGCTTAACTGCATGGATGATATGCCTTTTTTAAGGCTAGTGGCGAGATAGATTGCCAAGAACCATTTATAAAGCGGGATTTTACTGTCGCTAAAGATAGTGCCGACCTTAGTAGTAAATTGCTTGCGACAGTCGCCACACTTGAATAATTTGCCGTCTGCGAACTTGTAAGTCTTTATAGAGCCACAATGCGGGCAGTAGCGGTCTTTAGGCCAGCGTGATTGCTCTAAATACTCTAAACAGGCCTCTTCGCTACCGAACTTTCGTTGGAACTCTAACAGATTCATACTAACAGCTTACAGGGTTATGCTGGGTTTGTCAAGTATATAATTACCGTTCTAAACAGGATCTGGGCATCAGTAAAAACTGATGAATTTGGTCTTTTTTCGGGCATCTGCCGAGCCTTGATTAAATGTTGTCATAAAAAATATCTTTTGGATGTTTCTAAACATCTAAGAAGACGGTGACTTTGTCCGACTTGACGTGCATGACAGCTTGGTTGACTGGCATAGTAAAATCATTTTTGCCGGCACTGCGCACTTTCAGTTCACCCGGTTTAAGCAGGCACATAAAATTTTTGTGGCGTGGCAAAATATCAAATGGGCCGGTGTCGTTGACAGCCGAGACGCTGACTGCCTGCCCATCAAAATATACTTTAAACGGAGCGTAGATCTTTACGGCCATTGATTGCGCATCAACCGGATTGGCCATTAGGCTGGCTCTCTAAAATAGCCTGCACGCCGGCTAATGTTTCATTGCGGTTAACATAGGCACCTTTTTTACCGGTTAGAGCCTCGGTCACGAACATGTTCTGCGAGAAAAACTCGATTAGCCCCCGGGCACGGGCAAAATCAGCCCGATCGTCAGGCGATAGCTCGTTTTCGCCAATTATGGCAATGATCCCCTTGAGCGATTCGTGCTTTTGCAAGATGGCTTGGGCTTTGACGCTTAAGGAGTAGTGGTAATCACCGACAATGTCGGGGCTAAGCAAGGAAGAACTAGTGCGCAGAAGGTCTACTGCCGGGCGGATACCTTCTTCGGCGACTTTGCGTGAAAGGACAATGGTACCATCGAGCTCGTGCTGGATCATTTGGACTGCCGGATCAGACAAGTCGTCGGCTGGCACGTAAATGGTTTGAATGGCGGTGATGGAACCATTTTCGTTACTGCTGAGACGGTCCTCAAAAGATTTAATATCGGAGAATATTGTTGGCTCATAGCCGCCTTCACTTGGGATTTGCTGCAGAATTGTCGATAGTTCGTTTTTGGCCTGTACGTAGCGGTACATGTTATCGGCAAAGAACAAAATATCTTTTTTGTCATTGTCGCGGGCGTGCTCGGCGGCCGCTAGGCCGGCCAGGGCTACCAAAACACGCTGGGCTGGGTTTTGGTCCATCTGACCAAAAAACATTGAAGTGTTTTTTAGCAAACCGCGTTCTTTAAGCGTTTCATACAGCTCGTGGCCTTCGCGAATACGCTCACCAATGCCGGTGAAGAAGCTGAGCGCCTCGCCAGTTTTAGCGACATTGTGAATCAGTTCCATAATCAAGACCGTCTTACCGACACCAGCGCCGCCGATGATGCCCATTTTGCGCCCCTTTACAAAAGGCGTGAAGAAATCGATGGCTTTAATACCGGTTTCAAAAATCTCTGGCTTGGCAGACTTAAATGACATGACTTGCGGCGGCACCTGCCAGATATTTTTGTACTCCGTAGTCTTGGCGTCTGGTGGCGGTTGACCGTCCAGCGGCCGGCCTAGGGCATCAAATATTCTCCCTAGAACCGCTTGTCCAACCGGCACTTCGATACCGCGGTTAGTCCGCTCCACGGTCATATTTTTTTGCAATGTCTTGTCGTTTAAAATATTGAGGCAGACTGCTACGTTGCCAGACACCAGATGATTTACCAGCAGCGGCGTCCGGTTTTGGTTGGTCGCCAGCAGCAACTCGCCAATTTCGGGGCCGTCTTCATCAAACATCACGCCTACTACGAGGTCTCGAACGGAGCGCACTAAGCCTTGGCTCATGAGGCACCTCCTTCGGAGGCATTAACCATTAGCCATTTACTATTTCCCGTGCACTTGCCATTAGCCATTAGCCATTCGTTAACGGTGAATGGATAATATATGGTGAACAGTGAAAGGTGAAGGGTGAATGGGAAAAACATCATGATGTTTTTCCTCTGAGGCTGTTGATGATTTCTTTTAGACGCTCATCTTTTAGTTGGCGGCGTCCGCGCGCGTAAAGCCAAGTTAAATTGCCAAGTGATTCATCGGCCTTTTCATGGGCGGCCCGATTGGCCCGAAAGCGGCTAGCGTATTGGGCCAGTTTTGATTCCAAAATTACTTCGGACAGTGCAATTCCAATCATGGCGCGTTCCAAATGCCCAATTACAGCCCAGGTGCTCGGTTCAAAAATATAAGTTTGTTCCGATATAACTTCTTCCCCCGGCGCTACATTAGCGCCACGGCGGGAGATGGCCGCATCAAGGGCAATAGTCTTGACGTCTTGCTGCATCAGCGAAACATAAGTTTCATAATATACAACTGTCGAAGCATACTTTTGGACGGCTGATACCAGTGGCGCGACATTGATATTTTGGTCGCTCGACGGTAGCTTAAAATTGAGCATCGCTTGAACCTGGTGCTGCCGAAGCTGGGCAATACCGTGATAGCCAACGACAATAATGTCGTTTTTTGCCGGGTCATAGCCGGCAAGTGCAGCAGCGATAAGTTTTTGATCAATGTCGCCACTAAAACTTCCCTCTGAGGTTATCAGGATCATTAGCTCTTTGGGGTTGGTGTCGGCGCCAGTTTGGGCACGGCCGAAGTTAAAAGACTTACCCACTCGCAGCTGACTATAGATCCGCCATAAATCATCAAAAAACTGGCCGCTGCGCTGAACCTGGTCTTTTACTTGGGCAATACGAGTGCTAGCGATGCCTTCAAAGGCACTGGTAAGTTCGACCAACACTGCCGCATTGTCCCGCGCCGAGGCAATTTCGCTAAGCTGTCTCATCCCGCTCCTCCAGAGCCATTAGCCATTGACCATTTACTATTTACCGTGCATTGACCATTAGCCATTGACCATTGACCATGGAAAACGGCAAACAGATAACGCATGGAAAACGGTAAACGGTAAACGGTAAACGGTAATGTTCTCATTACGGCGCTCCCGCCGCTGGCACAGTGGCCGCGATTTTGAGTTTAGCAAGCTGAGCCTGGTAATCAGTTTCTGTCTTGACCGCCGTTGCCGCCGCGCCGGCGGATTTTTTAATATTACCAATGTCCAGGTTGGCGCTGGCATCAGGCGCCAAAATTATATCGAGCATCATTTGTTGGGCGAGCACACTGAACGTTTCGCCCGGGATTTGGCTAAATAGCTTGTCTAACTGGCGGCCTTTTAATAAAACTTGCTGCGAAGCTACTGACATCTCGGCACCAAAGCGGGCAAATTCTTGGGCTTTGAGGTATTCACCGAGCAGCTTAAAAACGATTCCATTTTGGGCTTTTTGGCGGGCGTTTTGACCTATACCGCCAACCCGTGTCACTGATAAGCCGGTGTTGAGTGCTGGGCGGCGCCCGCCACGAAAAACTCCCATGTCCAGGATCCACTGACCATCGGTAATAGACATAATGTTAGTCGGAAGGTAGGTAGAAATGTCACCGCCCTCAGTCAAAACAATTGGTATGGCAGTCAAGCAGTGATGGTTGGCTTTTAACTTACCGGCCCGCTCTAGCAAGCTGGAATGAGCATGAAAAATATCGCCGGGATAACTATCGCGGCCGGGGCTAGTGCCCAGTAGTAAAGATATTTCACGATAAGCCTGGGCGTGGGCGGTCAGATCGTCATAGACCACGACAACGTCTTGACCCAATTTTTGCCACAGATATTCCGATAAGGCACAGCCGACATAAGGCGCCAAATAGCTGGCTACAAGAGATTCGAAAATGGTCGATACGACAACCATAGATTTTTCTAATACACCGGCATCAGAAAGGCGTGTAAGTAGCATATCAACATCGCTGCGACGCTTGGCGATCAAGACATAAACAACGATTTGGTCAGTGCTACGCTGGTTGATGGCGATTTGAGTGGCTAGGGTGGTTTTCCCGGATTTACTATCGCCCAAAAGGGCTAGTCGTTGGCCACGGACGATCGGGAAAAGTGTGTCGATTAAAGTGATGCCTGTTTCTAGCTGGGTACTTAGTAGTTCGCGCTGGTAAATCGGTGGTGCCGAATTAAAAATCGGCCAGTTGGCGTCAGCGGCGATAGCTCCCTTGCCATCCAGTGGCTCGCCAGTTACCGAAATAACTCGACCGATAAAATCCTTGCCTACTTTGGCGGTCAGGCTCTCTTCCTGAACGACAGCTAAGGTGCCGATTTTAAGTGGCGAGGTGTCCAGCCGTAACACCATCACCTGTTCCTCTAGTATGTCGCGCGTGAAGCCGTGGCTACCGTCCTCAAAGACTATCAGCGAATGGGTACTAACCGGCTGAAGACCTTTAACCGCCACCAAAAAACTGTTGATGGCTATGACTTCGCCAACCGGGTGGCCGCCGTCGACCAGCTTTTGGAAGTGAGCGCTTGCCTGCGTGCTCATCCCGTTAGAACCCACTTACCTTTCGTATTTTTGGTTGACGACTGAACGCGTGTGCATGCTTCAAAAGATATGTAAATATTGTAGGTCTTTTGGGTTCTAACGGGACTCATGGTTTACCTACCTGGCCGGTAGGCAGGCCTGCCGGGGCTATCGTGCCTGGCCCAGGAGCGTCCAAAGCGGCAGTTTTTAATAACTCCAGAAGATAGGGTGTTTGTTTTTGCAGAGTGGCACCGAGGCTCATATCGAAAATTTTATTGGGCGTCCTCAACACACAGCCGGCGGCGATAGCTGGCTGCAAGCCGATCTGCACCAAGGCATAGCGATGAACGTTGGACCTCAACCAGCTCAGCAGAGTCTCGGTAACTTTGGGCGATGGCTCGGCCGCAAAACTAATGTGCACCGTCGGAGCATGATCGCGGATTTTGGTTAGTTGCTGCGCAATGTGTTGACGGTGAGTTTTTTCTAATAATTTGTAGCCGTTAGCCAGGGCGGTTTGGTTCAGCAAGCTGGTAATTTTCGAAGGCAGGTTATCTTTGGCCGCTTTAGTAATCAGTGTTTCTTCCAGGGCTTCGAGCTCGCGCAATAGCCGGTTGATATCGGTCCGGCCATTCACCTGCGGCGGCAGGATGAAAACGTTGGCTTTAACGGGAATACTACGAGCCATGTTTGATGTCCTCTATAATGGCGGCTTTGTTGCTCTCTAGCTCGCCCAAGATAAATTCCAGCTGATCGGATAGGTCAATTTGATTACCGATAGCCTGCATCACATAATGATTAACAATACGTGCCATCTGAGCCTCGAACCGGTCGATAATTTGGTTGCGCTGAGTCTCGGCCTGGTTTTGCATTTGGCTCTCTAGCAGCTGACGTTGTTGCTCAATTGTAGTAACGGTTTTCTCAATAGAATCGAGTGCCAGTTGTTTGGCATCGGTAATCGACTGTTCATATTTCTTAAACTCAATTTGCAGGGTACGGGTAATCTCGGTCCGCATATATTCATTCAGCTGGGTGGTTGTTTGGCGCAAATCTTGCTGCAAAAACATGGCGTTTTCGCCAATGATTTTTTCAAAGTGTAGACGACCACGGTTACGCAATTCTTCACGGAATTCATCGTTAAATATATGCTCAACGTCTTCCCTGGCGATTTGACTGATGCCCTGGGCTGGTCTGGACGGCTCGGCAGCTTTGGGGATAGTAGGTTCTGTTTCAGCTGGCTTTTTATGCTGGACGCGCCAATCGATGTAGAGGATAGCCGCAATGGCGGCCAGCGCCCCTCCCGATATTAATAAAATCCCACCTAAATCCATAGTTTTATATTCTTAGTAGTAAGTATATGCCAAATAAACCGCCGACAAATACAATCCCCGAAGCAACAATTACTTGGGCCAAATTTTGCATTATCGAGTGTTTGCCAAGCGGGTTTCGACCGATGGCGACCATGCCGCTACGCACCCCTACCCATAGTAAGCCAAAGGCCGTACCGGCAGTTATTATAAAAATAACCAGAGCCGCGTAGATGCGGCTGGCCGACAGCGGTTTGCCAGCGATTGATTCACCAAGTTTGCGCAGTAGCGCCGGGACGGTAGTGTCCTCGCGTAGTTGTGGGTTTTTGCCGGGCGCCACCTGAACCGAAATTTTGCCGATTACAGAGCCGTTTTTGCCACTGCCAAGACTGCCGGATTGTCCGTCAAAGTTTTGCGAAGCTCGGCCTATTACGAAAGTCTGGTTTTTGATCCGAGCCACTATGCCGTCGTCTGAAGACATTGATAAATAATCACCAGCCGCGATTGCTCCGTTTTCGGTACTCACGAAAACTGGGTAAGCACCACTGGTGGCCACGAAGACATTCTGTCCGGGTTGTTGGAGAGTTACTGGTGCTGCACTTTGTTCGACGACGACTCCGTAAATGTGTGTTGGGTCGTCGGCCCGTGCCAGTTCGACGGTATTTTTATCGGACTTTGAAAGCGCCACAACTTGACCCGATTTAATATCGCTTTTACCGATAAAGCTTCGGGTTATGCTATCAGCTACCGCATAACTACCCGTACCAACCAAAGTTAGTAGTACCACCGCGGCCAATAATTTCAGGGACAGCCATCTCATACTTATCTCAAGTATACCGCTTAAGCATGCCCAGCACTATATCTACGGATATAGTGCTGTGGTTAATCTTTGAGGAGTTGGAAAAGAGTTTTTAGGGCATATTTAATATCGCTCTCGGAGGTCTGCCGGCCGAAGCTAAAGCGCAGGCTTGACCTTGCATCCTTATCACTCAGACCGATAGCCGCCAGCACATGTGACGGTTGATCGCTACTGGCGCTGCAGGCACTACCGGTAGCCACCGCAATACCGTGTTCATCGAGTTCCATCATCAATCTTTCATTATCAGTGTCCGGCAAGGTGACACTGACAATATGTGGTGCGCAGTGCTTCGATGAACCATTGACTATGGCTCCGGTGATATTCTTGCCGATCGTATCCAAAAATAACTTTCGGAGCTCGGTTAGGCGTCGGTTTTCAGAGTTTCTTTTTTTTTGAGCCAGATTAAAAGCAACCGCCAACCCAATCGCGCCAGCGACATTTTCGGTGCCTGATCGCAGACCGTTTTCTTGGCCTCCGCCTAAAATTAGCGGCTTTAGTTTGATGCCCGCGCGGATGTACAGTGCGCCGCTTTGTTTGGGCCCGTAAATTTTACCGCCGTTAATAGTTAACAGATCGACACACAGACGGCTGACATGCAGATCAAGATAATTGGGCGCTTGGGCAGCATCTGTATGCAGATAAAGCGGCAACCCTTTAGACCCGCGCAATTTACTTGACTTGTTAAGTATTGTCGATATATCCGACAGTGGTT
>JBBTWK010000068.1:0-1449 GCA_038062805.1 Patescibacteria group bacterium | reverse complement strand
ATGGCAACATCGTTAAAAACCTCGAGCGCACCGGGGTGGCATATGAACTACTTAAAATTGTCAATAAAGCCACCGAAGACGAACCGGAAGCAGCTTATTTTAAATTGTTAGACGTTGGTCTGGCGGCACTTGATGATCCGGCGCTTGATATCAATTTGACTAAACTTTGGTTTGAAATGCAGTTGCTAAAACTGGCTGGTCACATACCAAACCTGCATACTAATTCTGTCGGCGCTAAGTTGGCGGACGCTAAAACTTACAATGTTGATTTCGAGCAAATGTGCTTTGAGCCCGCCAGTCACGGCCCACTGGCAGCTAAACATATAAAATTCATGCGCCTAGGTTTTAGGGCAGGCAAACCGCAAACCATTCATCGCATAACCGATGCCGCCAGTTTGGCCGAGGTCTGCGCCCCTATTATCCAAACTATGCTTCGCACCCATGTTCGCACATAACTAGCTTTCCCTTAACAAAATTGTCGCGAAGGCTCACTTCCGGGTATAATCTGTAACTAAGATGACCAATGTTTTGGATACCGTGTCGCAGATCGCCATAGCTTTGTTTGGGCTCAGTTCCATTTTTCTGATCGCGAAAAAAAATAAGTGGGGCTTCGTATTGGCGCTGATAGCCCAGCCTTTTTGGTTCATCACCACTTATATCCATGAACAGTGGGGAATATTCGCGCTGAGTTTCG
This sequence comes from Patescibacteria group bacterium, assembly GCA_038062805.1. Taxonomy (GTDB): domain Bacteria; phylum Patescibacteriota; class Saccharimonadia; order Saccharimonadales; family UBA10212; genus UBA6824. Next base: position 755 of record JBBTWK010000068.1, on the reverse strand, counting down.
TATATAGTGGAACCTGGCTTTACGGATTCTATCAATGGTTTTTTACGGATAATAAGAAAGTAGAGAAAAAGTCCGATGCGTAAGGTAGCCACGGTCAATGCATTTTTTCTTGAGCTAGGAAGCGACGAGGAGCGCAAATGAGTTGTATAGAAAAATACAGTGAATGCGCACCGGAGCTCGCTGACAACGCTCAAGGACAAAAGCTCCTTCGGCACGGCGGGCTTTGCTCGGCGACAGGAAGGAGCGGTGCATGAGCGTGGGCTTGGAGGATATTGTTTCGCTGTGCAAACGCAGGGGGTTTATTTACCAGGGCAGTGAGATCTATGGCGGGCTAGCCGGTACCTGGGATTACGGGCCGCTGGGCGCGGTGCTTAAGCGCAACATAGTTAATGAATGGTTGAAGTTTTTTGTAGATGGCTGGGACGATATGTACCTCATCGACACACCAATTTTAATGAATCCCAAAGTCTGGCAGGCCAGCGGCCACCTGGATACCTTCCATGACCCGCTGGTGGAGTGCAGCAACTGTCACAGCCGCTTCCGTGCCGACCAAATCGACAACAAGAAATGCCCAACTTGTGGTAAGGCGGGAACCTTTGGCAAGCCACGTCAATTTAATATGATGTTTAAGACCAATGTTGGTCCAGTCGAGGACGATAAGTCGGCGGCATATTTACGGCCCGAAACGGCCCAGGGGATGTTTACTAATTTTAAAAATGTTTGAAACTCTAAAAAACCCTTTCTAACTTTTAGAA
>JBBTWK010000067.1:0-2232 GCA_038062805.1 Patescibacteria group bacterium | reverse complement strand
GCGCATGGTGTGGGCCAGTACCTCGAAGTTTACAATCACGCCGTTAGAAATAGCGTTCTCGGGATAATAATTACTGACGCCGTAGCCGAGCACTTTTGGTTTTTTGCCGCTGAGGCGTTCCAGCTGCATGATTTTCATGCTGGAATGGCCAATATCAAGGCCAAAAAGCGGTTGCTCCCGGTAAAAATTTAATTTTGAAATTCCCACTCTTAGTTACACTTATCCTTATCTAAAAGTATAGCATCTGAGACCGGTAACTAAAGCCAGGGATCCTTGAGCCCTAAAAGCTGCGGCGATAGCCGTTGGTCACCCAGAATGTACTGCCGGTGCTGGCGGCACTGCCAAAGGTTATGGTGCCGCTGTTTTTAAGCTCAATTGTTTGGCCAATCAAGGCACCGATTTGGCCGCTGTTCTTTACTTGGACCTTAGTCCAATAAGCGTAAAAGATACTCTGCGGTCCTTGGGCGGTGTTGTCAAGCGAAATAGTTATCATGCTTCTTGAGTTATAAAGGTTAGTGCCAGTTAGAGTAGTGCAATCTGGTGAGCAAGCGGCGTTAGCCCAAAAAGTATAAATTTCAAAACCAGTGCCGCTGGCATTAGAAATCAGCTTAGCGCTGTTTTTAAAATCTGCGCCGTTATCACCATCAACCATAATATTTGGCCTGGTAGTTCCTAGCGAATCGGCGACTATCATTTGGGCTGTGTTACTAACCGTCAATTCGCCGGTAATCCAAACATTACCGGCGACAGTTACCTTGCAACTGTTAGAAATTGTAGCGTCACCAGTAATTTTAGTATTAGCTACCCAAGTTTTTGTACCGCTAGAGCAAGAGGCTGCCGCGCCAGTTATGGTAGTGGCAACAGCTGTTTTTTGGCCAGCACGGTCATAGGAAGGCAAGGCCTGGGTAGCAACTCCAGAGCTAGCCGTAAGTCCCGGGTTAGTCATAGCCGCGGTGGTGATTTGGTTATTAGCCCTAACTGTGCCATAAATGTGAGCCGTGTTAATGATCGAAATAGGCTCGGCAGTTTCACCAGAATTACAGATACGTGGGTAGGTAGCATCGGGCGGCACTGGGCAGGCCTCGTCGGCTACATCAACATTTACAGAGTTAGTGCTTAGACCGATTTGCGCCGAGTTAGACAAACTAATGGTGCCATTTATAAAAATGTCGCCAGCTACGATTTTTGAGCTGTTGCTCATAATTAAACCACCGTTGCCGCTGATAATACTATAATTGTCCTGCTGAACGGCTCGCAGGTCAACCTTAACGGTTACAGTCGCAGCAGGTGTAGCGGAGCTGGCCGGCCAGTAGGTTTTGCCGGTTGAGGTAATGGTTTTGCTGGAATCGCCATCGGCAGCAACCGTTTCGGTGTAAGTTGTCCGTATCTGGCTGTCGCTGTGCAGGGTTGTTTCGCCGATGCCCGCGTAGTCGCTGTTTTGGTTAATTTGACCGATGGCATAATCGGCACCAGAGTCGGCGGCTAGTTGGGCCATGGTGTGGAATTGGTCCTGACGGCTCAATCGGTAGCTGGAGGCGCTCAAGCTCAGATAAGCCGAAACGATTAGGATCAAGGATGGTACAACGATTAATAACGAAACTAAAACCTGGCCTTCCTGTTTAAATTTTCCCAATAATTTCATGCTAGAACCAGTTCCTTAGCGTTACTTGGATGCTATTGTTCAGGCTGATGGCCGATCCAAAAACCGTCCGTTGCATACCTAAGTCAATTATAATTAAGCGCGCCAGCGTAGGGTCGGTTGTTAAAATATTGTCCTGGTCGTAGAGTGTGAAGGCCATCGATTGCACATAGTCGGCCAACAGTTTGTCTGGTGGGCAGGACGAAGAGGACGAGCTAGAGGGGCAAGAAGTAACCAGTGAATTACCACTAGCGCCAGGGTTGGCCAACCGACGTTCCATTAGACTGCCGGCGCTTTTGTAATAAACCAGCTCATTCATGTAAGGGCTACCAGTGCCGGGATCGATAATATAGTTACGAATTGAGTTGAGCGCCGGTGACGCAATCACGATCACGAAGTCAGTGTTACTGGTGCTCCAACCGCCGCCGGGCGCATTAGCGTCGGCAATTGTGTTGGTTTGGCGAACGCCGTCACCAACCCGCAGTGCCTCGACCGTTGTTCGTAGTAAGTTTTGGGAGTTGGCGGCCATGTCAATCGCGGCATTATTTTTGGTAATCAACACGAATTGGTTGGTCAAAGCTACCATAAAGGCC
>JBBTWK010000066.1:4872-10547 GCA_038062805.1 Patescibacteria group bacterium | reverse complement strand
ACTACAACTTGCAAAGCCGCGGCGGCCTTAGGTGATAAGTTATGCACAGGGCGCGCCCTCATCTGTAAAAGAGTGGACAAAAGCCGATGTTAAGTGGATAACTCGCGGCAAGCTGTGGTTTTTTGTAGTCAATTCTACGTAGAAGAAATGGACAAAAGTCATTGCTGCATTGCTAATTCATTAGTCCATTGAACATTGTTCATTGACGCATTTGGGCTATACTTGGGGGCATGCCTAAAAGAACCTATCAGCCCAAAAAACGTCAACGCAGCCGCGAACATGGTTTTATGAAACGCATGGCTACGCGTGCTGGGCGCCGGGTACTAAAAAACCGCCGCGCCAAAGGCCGCACCCGCCTCACCCACTAACTGCTGGGAATCGGGAATACAGAATTCGGAATAGCGAATAGCTGCAGTATTCCCCCATTCTCAATTCTCGATTCACACTTCTCAATTCTGGTACGCTGGTAGCATGATCTCTAGGCGTCATCGCTTCCATGGTTATAGCAGTCTAAAAAACGTCTATAAGTACGGCGTAACGGTGCGCGGACCGCTGTTTTCGTGTAGAGCTATGCAAAACCCCAAACGCGGCAGCTATCGTTTAGCGGTCGTTGTTAGTAAAAAGGTAAACAAGTCGGCCGTGGCTCGTAACCGGATCCGGCGGCGACTGTATGAAGCCGTTCGGCACCTCGAGGCGGATATCACCCAGCCATACGATATCGTCTTGGCGGTTTTCTCAAGTTCGGTAACCGACGAACCAGCCGAGTCGCTGGCCCGCCAAGTCAAAAAACAATTGACCCAAGCCGGCGTCCTCACCAAACGCGTCAAATAGCCGCGCTGTTATCCGTCTTCGGTTAACGGTTAGCAGTAGGTTAACCGATCACAGTTAACAGTTAACACACAGATAACTGACAACAGATAACTGACAACAGGCAAAGCTCTTGCTCCACCTCTGTGTTATATTTAGAGCAAAGTAGGGAGCCTCGCTTTATGTTCACGACCATTATTATCCAGCCAATCTTCAATTTACTGGTATTAATTTATAACCTGCTGCCGGGCCATAACTTTGGGCTGGCCGTCATCGTTTTCACTATTATTATCCGCTTGCTGATGTGGCCACTGGTCAAAAAACAACTCCACCACGCCAAGGCCATCCGCGAGCTGACCCCAGAACTTAAAAAAATCAAAGCCGCGGCCGGCGGCGACCGCCAGCAAGTATCAAAAATGACTATGGAGCTTTATAAAGAGCGCCAAATCAACCCCTTCGCCTCGATTGGTATTGTACTAGTGCAGGCGCCAATCTTGATTGGCCTTTATTTTGCCATCCAGCGTCTTATCAAAGACCCCCAGGAGATTATTAACTTTTCATATAATTTTCTACATTTCGGCTGGCTAGATACGCTGGCCAGCAACATCCACCAGTTCGATAGCAGCCTGTTCGGTCTGGTTGATCTTACACGCTCGGCTCTTGGCCCCAAGGGCCTTTACTGGCCCGCCCTGGTTATTGTGGCCCTGTCTGCGGTCGTACAGTTCGTCCAAAGTAAACAGCTTATGCCTACCAGCAAGGACGCCCGTGGTCTCAAAACAATCCTCTCCGAAGCCGGCCAGGGCAAGCAGGCCGACCAGTCCGAAGTCAATGCCGCGGTCGGGCGCGGTATGCTGTTTCTAATACCATTCTTTGTTTTTATATTCGGCCTGAACTTTCCCGCCGCCCTGCCGCTTTATTGGTTGGTCAGCAGTGCAGTGGCGCTTATCCAGCAATCCAAAATCCTTAAAGCGGACGTCCTCGAGGCCGAAGCCGTAGCTACTAATGCGGCTGTTGTGGTCAGCCGGTCGTCCGATAAGGCAAAGAACAAAGAACAAAGAACAAAGAACAAAAAGCAGCGAACCGCGAAAAATAAGCGGAGGCGAAGGTAATGGAATCGCAAACCTCAAACTTCAAAATTCAAAGTTCAAAAAAACTTCAAACTCCAAGTTCCAAAAGAGTCCCGTTTGATCTTGAGGGAAGAATGGCAAAGTTCGGCGAAGAGATTATCATTTTTTGCCGAGGTCTAAACGTTGATCATGTTTCTCGACCGATAGTCACCCAGCTTGTAAGGTCTGCGACAAGTATCGGAGCTAATTACTGTGAAGCTAACAATGCTAGTTCAAAGAAAGATTTCCGAAACAAAGTACACATAGCAAAGAAAGAAACGCAAGAGACAAAACACTGGCTGCGTATGCTCAAACCATGCTACCCGAATCGTGAAAATGAAATAAAAGCTTATTGGCAAGAAGCTCACGAGATTACTCTTATACTTCAATCCATTGTGAATAATCTTAAAATAAAGGTTGATATTTGATGTTTGCTATTTATTTGAAGTTTGATGTTTGGTGTTTGATGTTTGCCTTCATGGAGGTTAGCCATGAAGGATGACGTTGAGGAGGCGATATTATTTGCGAAAAAGTACTTGGAAGACCTTTTATCATTTTTCGGCCTCAACACAGAAGTTCATGCCACCACGCAGGACCACGAGGTCATTGAGCTCAATGTGCCCAGCACTCACCTCAACGGTTTTTTGATAGGCGCCCACGGCGATACGGCGCGGGCCCTGCAGTATCTAGTGTCTACGGCGCTCAAAAACCAAAACTTCAGCTGTAGCCGCGTCAATGTCGATATTGCCGATTATAAAAAGCACCGGGCCGAGCGGCTGGTCAAAACTGCCGAAGAATGGTTCCGCGAGGTCAAAGACAGCGGCCAAGCCAAAGACCTCCAGCCAATGAACGCCGCCGACCGCCGTATCGTCCACCAAGCCGCTTCGGACTATGGCCTGCAGACGCAGTCAATAGGCGAGGGCAGGGACCGCCATATAGTGCTGAAACCCAGCAGTGAGCTTTCACGATCATCCGACGACGCGGATGCTGGCGAAGCCACGCGAAAGTCTACTGCTGGGAAGCCAGCTAGCGACACGCCATCCGAAGAAGAATAACGCTCGCCTTTGTCTTTGTTACAAACGCTGTCTCGCTGTGAGTAGCTGTTGGTCAAAGCCATAGCTTATCTTCGGAACTCCTCGCAGAACAGTCACTGACTGTTCTGCTTCGTCAAACACCCGAAGCTAGCCAAGCCCGCTTTGTTTTAACAACATCTAATCAAGGCTTACCAGATGTTTGTAAAAAGAAAAGGCTCGCTTAGTATGAATAAAGCACTTAACAGGTTAAGCATTTTGAGCGCGGCTGTGGGCTTCCGGCTCACATATATATAGTGTGTAGCTTTTTTACTTGAATTTGAATGAGGCAAGAATGCTAGCAAAATCGTCCGTTTGCTTGTCGTAATCGCCCGCCGCGCTGGAAAACAGCAAAAAGAAGGTTTTTTGCTTGTAAGGGATAACGCTCATTTGTTGGGTAGTCTTATTTTTGCCGCTTGAGTCACTAAAGTTATAAGTAAACTTTTGGCCAGCTTGGCCGTCCACCTTAGTATCGACAGTCGACATCAGCTGAAAGTTAGTAAATTTTTTCAACTCGTTTAAGGTGGAGTTTTTTAAATCATTATTATCCCTAGGTACTGCGTTGCTAACTTTGATACTAAAGGTGGCGACTGGTTCAGTTGGCCGGCCAATGCCGCTGGCAGCCCCTGTAGAATCTAAAGTTTTAGACGAAATCTCGGCCCAGCCGACGGGCTTGCCATATTTGAAGTCAGCCGTTTCGATGGTAACTAGCTTAGCCGGATCCGCGCCTTTGGCGGTGGAGGTAGTTTGGCTGGCACCCGGAGCGGAAGTAGTAGTCGGGGTCTTGGGCGACGGCTTAAATGCCAGCCAGCCAGCTGTCAGTAGCATCACGACCGCCACAGTGGTAACCACCCTGGATCTGTTTTTAGAAAAACGCATTTAGATTATTCTACCCTATCCATTTACTATTAACCATTCACTGTTATCCGCGAACTGTTAACAGTTAACAGGGATCAGTTATCAGTAAGTTATCGGTGAGCGGTGACCTGTGAACGACTCATGGCCCAAACCGATAATTGCCAACCGATAACACACAGTCAACAGCCAACAGCGAACAGCTAACAGCCAACGGTTAACAGGTACCACTCTACTGGTAGCAGGCTGAGAAACAGCTTAGTGCTACAGGAAGCCATCAGCTTTGCCAATCTGTAACAGGGCTGTAGCTGTGGATAAATGACCCTAGGTCAAGTTGACATAAAAGCTCGCAGGCATAAGAATGATAGTTGAGCTCATCAAATAACAAGTGTTAAAGGGGTACAAAAACCCCGGCACTTATAATAAGGAGAAATTAATGAGACTAAAAACATTTAGTAATAAAGTCGCAGCAGGCTTAGCATCTGCTTTGGCGTTAATCGGACTGGCCGTTGCGCCAGCCCTGGCTGCCTCAAGCTTTAGCGACCACCTTTGGGCGTTTGCCGATGGTTCAGCCACGAACGTGGTCAATTTGAACAAAGGCGGAAGCGCTATTTTTGATAACGGCAATCTGCGCATAGGCACAGATGACCTTATCTATCTTGACGCGCCTCTATCCGTGTACATCCAAAGTGATGCGTTTGTTGGTAGGAACCTCAATGTTACCGGCGCATTTAGCGCGGGAAGTTACGCAAACTTGCCTGTAGCGCTTGGTTCAGTAGCTTTGAGCCCAACTACGACTCAGACTGTTCAACCAACGGCCGGGATAGTTGCTCTAACACTTAAGGCTAATGATGGTGTGACGAATGTCTTGAATGTCCAAGATACGGCTGGCACAGTCCAGTTCTCCGTTGGTGCTACTGGTAATACGCTAGTCAATAAAAACTTGACTGTTAATGGTGACGTAATCCTTGGTGATTCCGCAACTGACACTATTACCTTTGGTGCAACACCGTCCTTTACTAGCGCGACCTTTACCGGCACACTAACTGCCAACACCCTGGCTGGTTCAGCCGTTTCAAGCACAGGTGCTCTGTACAACAACATCACAACTGGTGCTGTTGGTCTGGCTACTGGTTTAACAACTGGTAACCTGACAGTCGGTGGCGCTCAGACTTCAGGCACAATTACTGTTGGTCTAGCTACCCAAACGGGTAACGTTGTAGTTAACGGTGGCCTAACTGGTGGAGCAAACACCCTGTTCAACAACTCCACGACTTCAACCATCGCCGTTGGCGGTGCCTTGACAACTGGAACATTGACCTTAGGCAACGCTGCCCAGACCGGTGCGACCGTACTTAGTGGTGGTACAACTGCCGCTAACACCCTGTTCAATGGTGTCACTTCTGGCTCTATTGCCATGGGTGTTGCACTGACAACTGGTAACTTCACAGTCGGTGGCGCCCAGACAGCTGGTACAATCACCATAGGTGGTGGTGTCCAGACTGGTACAATCACCCTCGGTGGCGGTACTGGCGCACAATCTGTTCTAGTCGGTGGCGGTGATACGGGAATTAAGACCGTAACCATTGCTGGTGGCACAGCCGCTAACGTAGTGACTATCGCTAACGCCCAAACAGCCGGATCCTTCGCTGTAGGCGCAACAATGACTTCAGGTACAATCGCCCTCGGTGGCGCCCAGACAACTGGTACAATCACTATAGGTGGTGGTGTCCAGACTGGTACAATCACCCTTGGTGGCGGTACTGGCGCCCAGACTGTTGCAGTCGGTGGCGGTGATACGGGAATTAAGACCGTAACCATTGCTGGTGGCACAGCC
>JBBTWK010000066.1:0-4772 GCA_038062805.1 Patescibacteria group bacterium | reverse complement strand
TGGCGCCCAGACAACTGGTACAATCACTATAGGTGGTGGTGTCCAGACTGGTACAGTCACCCTGGCTGCCGGTACTGGCGCGCAGGCTATAGATATTGGTACTGGCGGTACTGGTGTCAAAACAATCTCAATTGGTACAGGTGCTATCGGTAATGTCGTAACCGTTGGTGCTACCGTAGGTGCGGCCTCGCTGGCTCTTCAAGCTGGTACAGGCGCTCTGACGATTGGTGACTCGGCCGCCGCTCGCACATGGAGCGTCGGTACTGGTGCAGCCCTTCAGACAGTTAACATGTTTACCGGTAACGCGGCTCACGTCATTGTCATCGGTAACGCGACTGCTGGCGGTGCTGCTTCAACCACCATCCACGCAGGAACCGGCGGTTTGAATCTTGGTACATCAGCCGATGCCCGCACAATCGCCATTGGTACTGGTGCGGCCATCCAGACAGTTAACATCGCTACTGGTGACGTTGCTAATGTTGTCACAGTCGGTGACATCACTGGTGCCCCAGTCGGTACAGTTCGCCTAAGTGGTGCAACTGTTACTGTCCAAGGTGGATTCAATTTCGGTGTTGACGCTCAAGTTAGTGACACTTATGTCATCGCTCTGGCTCCGGCCCTTACCGGCTACGTTGCTGGGCAGATGATAGTGTTTACTGTCGCTACAGCGAACACTACCGATGCAACCATCAATGTTAACGCTTTAGGTGCGAAGGCTTTAGTCAAAGGCGCAAACGCTGCCCTGGCCACTAATGACCTGATCATTAGCCGAACTTACATCGCTGTTTACGACGGTACCCAGTTTGATGTAATTAACCCAGCTACTCAGTAGTAGCCTGAGTTAAGGTTCGAAAATCAAAAAAGGGCTCCGGCCCTTTTTTGATTTGCCCAGCACCTAGCAACAAGGCAACTCAAGCGCCGGATTACTTTAGTCGATCGTCGCTAGGTGCTGGGTTGCCTAAATGGCTAGCAGGCTGGTATTATCGGTTGGACAAAATGGAGGATAGATATTTATGAGAATCAGGCGAATACACTGGGCAGTAGCGGCTATTGTTATCACCACAGGGCTATTAATTGCGCTTCCTGTACTCAGGAAGTCCTCGACTGCTAGTGAGTCAACCGCGCAAACTAGCCAGGGGAGCAAGGAGATATATATTAGTTTTGACGATTATTACTATGAGGTACCCAAGCAGAAAACGGTGGACGATAAGATCGTGGCCGGCGCCCAATTTGTATATAACTTAAATGCGGGCATCAAGACCAGTACTTTGGATGATCTATTTGACGATGGAGCGGTTGGCGTCCAGGCCCTAGTACCCTTAAACGGCGACAACCAGGCCTTTGAACGCTATTTAAACAATGTCTCTAAGCCGGCTGCGGCCAGTGCTTTCCAAGGCTCTGCTGATTTATCCTTCAGCGACCGTAAAGACGGCGTTAAAGCGGCGGACCTGGTATCAAAAAAGGACGGTCAAATTATACGCCGCCAATACATAGTTAATTTGCCGCAATCGATAGCTGTTGTTAGTAAAGATGACAGCGAGGCTTTTAGGTCAATCGGCCGGACTATCGGCCAAGCCTCGGCTAAATTTTCCGACTACGGAGACGTAAGAATACAGGTTCTGGCGCAAAGCTTTATGCTTAAAAACCGTATGTTTGAAGATATTTACGCCCAAGCCCACGAAGACTTAAAGGGTACAACCAGCGTTGATGAACTAAATCGCATAGCCGATCAGTCTAAAGATATATTCGCACTGGAAGTAAAAATATCCGGCGTTAAAGTTAGTAAAAAGGAGATGTCCGCAACGATACTTTTTGCTGATCAGAAAGACCCGGCAAAAAGTAAAACGGGTAGTTTTACATTCCGCCAATCGGAAGGAAAATGGAAGCTATTTACCCTCCAACTACCTAACGGTTCGGTTACGGGGACCTCCCAATAATTTACTTTCAGCCAGCTCTCAGGGTTAGCTGATAATGTATGTTAAACTACCTGCTATGATTAAAAAACTTTCTTCACTTTCGCACAAAACTTGGTTTATTATCTTAGTCCTGTTGGTCGCCGTTGGCGCAATCGCTTATTTTCGAGGGAGCGATGGTAAAACCGCCAAAGCAGAATACCCACAATACTACAATTTTGCTGGGAACTATGTTTTTAGTGTCCCTAAAACCTATAGCGTGGACGAGCAGTCCGTACCCGGCGCTCAGCTGGTTTATAGCGGTGCTATTGAGGCCAAAACTGTCGAGGATGTTTATAATAATAAAGGCATTGCTGTTCAAGGGATTGCCGACTTGACTGACCACAGCGGCAAGGGTTTTAAAAAGTACGTCAACGAAACTTTTGTACCAGACCTTAAGAAAAATCTTTCGACCAATGATATAAAGATAAAATTCGGTAAAGCCAACGGCGGTGATAATGTCAGTATTACTGCCAATAAAGATGGGAAAACCATTCGCTTTATATACCTAAAAGGCGGCCAGCATCCGGCCCAAGTAGTTGCTAAGGAGCAAAGTAGCCCCGTCAAAAAAATTACAGAGACTATCACCGATTTAGAAAAAAGCGCCATTAAAGACGAAGCGGCACCCATTAAGCAAGCAGTCCAAAATATTGCTCAGTTAGCCAAAGATCAAAAACCTGCAGAGCTGTATAGTTCCGCCGCAAAAGAATTGCGGGACAAGAATTCCCAAACTGAACTTACCAACGCTCTAAAGACGGCCAGCCCATATACAAACGGTAATATCACCATCAGCGGCGGTAGCTACGCTCCTAACGAATTTTCGGCGGCCATAAGGTTTGTCAAGCTTGATAAAAACGACCAGCTGCCAGCCTTTGGATCTATGTCCTTAAAAAAAATTGATGGCCAATGGAAGCTACAAGCGCTGTCACTGCCTACGCCAAAACAGTAGGGGCAAAGAGCTAGCTCTTTGCTGTTAACAGTGAACCGTGACCAGTTACCGGTGGGTTAGCGGTGACCAGTGAACGGTGAACGACTCGGGCCAAACTGCTAACCGCAAACAGTCAACACACAGCTAACCGATAACAGTAAACTGCCAATGCGGCTTGAGGGCTTCTTTATAGACCCCAAGAGTCTGGTATAATTTATTAGCCATGAAAGATCCCATGCAGAAACCGGTTTTAGAGTACAGCGCTGTTTTTCAAGAAGAAACAGACGGCGGCTTTTCCGTATGGGTTCCAGACCTACCAGGCTGTGCTTCTCAGGGTGAAACGTTTGAAGAAGCCCTAAGCAATATTAAAGAAGCTATCGAACTTTATCTCGAAGATGACGCAACAGACTTACCAGAACCGGCCGACTACAAGCAACAATTTGTCGTACCCGTAAAAGTCGCTCATGCCTAAACTCCCAGTCGTTTCGGCCAACGATCTTCTGAGGGCATTATCTAAAATCGGTTTTGAAAAAGTCAGCCAACGCGGTGGCCACATTAAGGTCCGAGATAAATCGGGCAGAGTGGCCATTATCCCTAACCATAAACGGCTAAAGCCGGGGACTCTCAAGAAAGGTATTTTAAATCCATTAGGGATAAATACTGAAGAGTTTATTAAACTATTAAAAAGTTGACGGCCAGTGGAAACTACAAGCGCTGTCACTCCCGACACCAAAACAGTAGCAAAGAGCGGTAGCTCTTTGCTGTTAACAGCGAACCGTTAACAGTCTACTAGGATTTACTTGACGCGTATTGCTATTGTATGTACAATGTACATATGAGTAAAACTATTATAAATATAAAAACTGATGCCAAAACCAAGCGGGAGCTAAAACAATTCGCCGCTGAGCTTGGCATGCCCATGACTGCCATCATTAACGCCCAAATAAAACAAATGCTGCGCAGCCGAACAGTTACCTTGACCACTGACCTCAAGCCAACACCATATCTAGAAAAAATTCTGCTTGACGTCGAAGAAGATCTTAAAACAGGGAAAAATATAACACGAACAAATAGTCTTGAAGAAGCATTGGCTCATCTTGATTCGTTATGAAAGCCGATTTTCACAAATCATTTAACAAACAATTCCAAAAACTACCAGTAAAACAAAAATTCCAAGTTAGGCAAGCCATTAATATTTTCGTGAATGAGCCTAACCATCTCTCGCTACGCAATCATACGCTTAAGGGCAGATGGACTGGACATCGATCAATAAAGTGCCGGGGGTGATTTACGCCTGCATTATGTACCGCAACATGATGATAGAGCGGTGTTTGTAGCTGTAGGCAAGCACGCCCAGCTATATGGCTAGCATTTAACCGCCTCACATAGTCCTCAGCAACTTCTAAGCAATACGGTATAATATACCTCAATGCGTTTTATGAGAGCCCATAAGAAAGCCTGGTTATTGCTCGCGCTACTAATTGTTATCGTAGCTGGTGGCTGGCTGTTTTTGGGCCGCACGGACACTAAAAAATTGGAGCACCCAGAGTACCTTACCTTTTCAGGCAGCTATGTATTTAGTGTCCCTAAAGATTTTGCGGTAGACGAGCAGTCTGTTGTGGGTATGCAGCTAGTTTCTAAAGGAATAGTAGCTGGTAAAACTATCGACCAAATGTACGAAGCCGGCAACATCAGCCTACAGCCAATAACATTGCTGAAGGACAAAAAAGGCGGTACTTTTAAAAACTACGTCAACGACACTTTTGTTCCCGGCGCCAAAAAAGTTCTATCCCCAGATGTTACTACAACTTTTACCAAAGTTGACGGCTGGGACGTGGCAAAAGTCACAGTTAAAAAAGATGGCAAGCAAGTTCGCTTTATTTACCTTAAAA
>JBBTWK010000065.1:0-6334 GCA_038062805.1 Patescibacteria group bacterium | reverse complement strand
CAGCCGCCAGGCGTCAGCGCCCTCTTTTTTAAACACGTCATCGGTGGGCGGATAGTTCTTGAGGCGTTTAGACAACTTTTGGCCGTCGGCGGCCATAATTATCCCCGTTACAATGACGTTTTTAAAAGCCGGCTTGTCAAATAAAATTGTAGCGATAACGTGCTGGACGTAAAACCACAGGCGAGTTTGGTCTAGGCCCTCAGTTATAAAGTCGGCCGGAAAATCAGCTTCGAATAACTCCTTATTCTCAAACGGATAATGGTATTGGGCCACCGGCATCGAACCGCTCTCGAACCAGCAATCCAGCACTTCTTCAACGCGCTTGTAGGTTTTGCCGTCCTTAACAAAACTAATCTCGTCAATAAACGGACGATGCAGATCGTCAACCTTGATATCGGGACCAGCTAAACTCTTTAGCTCCTTTATACTACTGACCACGATATAATCACTCTCGTCTTCTTGGTTGACCCAGATGGGCAGTGGCGCGCCCCAGTAGCGGTTGCGGGAAATCGCCCAATCACGGGCGCCCTCCAACCACTTCCCAAAGCGGCCCTCTTTGATGTTGGCCGGCACCCAGTTGATGTCAGCGGCCGTCTTTAGCATCTGCCCACGAACCTTAGATACCTCGACGAACCAGGTGATGGTGGCGTAGTACATCAGCGGCGTATCACAGCGCCAACAAAACGGATAGGTGTGGTTGGCAGTTTCGGCGGCAAAAATCCGACCGGACCGGGTCAGCTCGGCGATGATAATCTCGTCAGCTTTTTTAAAGAACTGGCCGGCAACACTCGTTAGTTCGCTGACCATGTGGCCGCTAGAGTCCACGCTTTCGATCAGCGGCAGGTTTTCTTTGAGGCCCAGCGCCAGGTCGGCTTCGCCGTAGCGCGGCGCTACGTGCAGGATGCCAGTGCCGTCTTCTAGACTGACCGAGGCGTTAGCGAACACCTGGTGAGCGTTCTTAGCACTGCCTTGGTTGAATTTGGCATTCTTTAAAGGGTAAAGTGGTTCGTAGCGCAGGCCGACCAGCTGGCTGCCCTTGGCCGTTTTCAGGAGCTTGTACTGGTTGTTTCGAAGGTCGAGTACATCCAACCGTTCTTTGGCCAAAATCAGGGTGGAACCATCCTCTGTAAGTTTTACGTAGGCGTACTGGGCTTTAGGGTCCACCGCCAGGGCGGCATTGGCGGGCAGCGTCCACGGCGTAGTAGTCCAAGCCAAGAACGATACGGCCGGGTCATCTTTAAGCGGGAACAGGGCGAATACGCTCGGGTCGGGAATATTGTCTTGGTAGCCCTCGTTAAGTTCAAAGTTTGACAATGGCGTGGCACAGCGCGGGCAGTAAGGTACTGACTTTAACCCCTTATAGAGTAAGCCTTTTTTGTTGATTTCGGACAAAATCCACCAGACGCTCTCGGTATAATCCCGGTCTACGGTGGCGTAGTGATGTTCGTAATCGCTCCAGCGGCCATAGCGCGTTAAAAACGTCTCCCAATCAGCCTTATATTTGAAGATGGAGTCTCGGCAAGCGGCGTTGAATTTCTCCAGACCCAGCTCCAGTATCTGTTTTTTGCCCGATACATTGAAGTCTTTTTCGATGGCGAACTCTACCGGCAGGCCATGGCAGTCCCAGCCGTTGCGCCGCGGCACCTGCAGACCCCGCATAGTTTTATAGCGCAGCAGACCGTCTTTGATACCGGTGACTAGCGAGTGGCCGAAGTGCGGCTGACCGTTGGCGAATGGCGGGCCGTCGTTAAAGACAAACCGGGGCTGGCCTTTCCGGTTAGCTACACTTTTTTCAAATGTTTTTTCTTCTGCCCAAGCCTCGATGACTTTTTCTTCATCCAATGCCGTAGCCGACTTCTTTATTTCGCTCACAGTGATTCAAGTTTAGCCTAAAACAGATACAAAAAACAGGGTGGCTAGTTTTCTCACAAAAAGTGAACCGATCGGTTCACTTTTTGTGAATTTAATGGGTTTCAATAATCGATTTAGATTAAGCTGTAAGCGGTTGGATTATGCGTAGGCGATGGCTGATGGCGACTTTCGTGTAGTCGTGGGTCTCTTGGTCACGGGTGTAGTAATCGAGTTCGTCCATTAACGGCATGGGGTTGCCCTGCCACATCCGTTGCAGCGTTCCGCTGTCGCTGATGGCTAGGAATGCCGGGTACTGGGTAATGTCATAGAGCCGTGCGTAGTCCGAGCCTTGCTGGGTTTCCAGGCTGATTAGTTGCAGTTTTTTGATCTTAAAACGCTCGTAATCGCGGGCAAAGTCCTGAACCAGCCCGTCTTGCTCTGACCTCGGATGATAAAGCACTATAACGCGCATAGGCTTAGGGTACAAGAGACTAGGGTTTGGGGTCAAGTTTAGCTGCAGCCGGTGGTAGAGCCACAGGAAGTACAGACATAGCAACTACCGGCTTTTTGGGTTTGATTGCCGCAGTTATAGCACAGCGGCGCGGCATCATCCGGTCTGGTGGCGGCTTTTTCTGTCTCTAAGGGCTGGCTTTTCGCTTCATGCTCGATATGGGCAAGGTCAGCGGTGCTGGCCGCAACGGTTGTAACGGCCTCCGAGATGGCAGCTTCAGCTTCAGCAACAGCTTCTAGCACCTGCTCAAGGGCCGCCTCTTGTGGGGCCGCTTCGGCCAACAGACTAGTCTGGCCTTCTGGTTGATCGTCCAAGCTTGCCAGACCGACTTCCAGTCGCTCGTCAAAATTGAGATAGGTTTTGCCCAGGCGACGGAAAATATAGTCGACTAGCGAGCTGGCGGTGCGGATTTCTGGGTCATCGGTAATGCCAGCCGGTGCAAAGCTAGTGTTGGCAAATACCCGGACATAGCTTTTGAGTGGTACACCGTACTGCAAGCCATAACTAACAGCTATGCCGAAGGCATCCATGACACCCCGCAGAGTTGAACCCATTTTAGAACTGCTAATGAACAGTTCGCCGGGCGTACCGTCGTCGTATTCGCCAACAATCACGTAGCCGCGGGTACCAGCGACGGTAAATTTAAAGTTTTTAGCATTGCGGATACGCGGCAGCGCGCGACGGGCGGCGGTATGCAAGATCAAGTTCTGGTTGACTTTTTCAGCTTCTTTGACTACTGCCCCCTGAAGTGAGCTTGCTTGCAGTGAGCCTGTCGAATCTGTTGAACCCTCTTTTTTGGCCATGGAAAGTGGCTGGGCGACCTTGCAGTTGTCGCGGTAAATAGCTACCGCCTTGAGACCCATTTTCCAAGCATCCATATGCAGTTGTTCAATTTCTTCAACACTGGCATCTTCGGGCATATTGACAGTTTTAGAAATGGCGCCAGAGATAAATGGCTGCACGGCAGACATCATTTTGACGTGGCCTAAGTAGTGAATGGCGTTATCGCCCATACTGCAAGCAAAAACTGGTTTGTGATCTTTTTTTAGATGCGGGGCGCGGAGGATTGTCTTTTCAACGTCAATGTAATTGACGATATCATCGATTTGGGACTTGTTGTAGCCCAAGGCCTTGAGGGCCCGCGGTACGGTTTGATTAACAATGTGCATTGTACCGCCGCCAACCAGTTTTTTAACTTTGACTAGACCCAGATCCGGTTCAATGCCAGTGGTGTCGCAGTCCATCATCAGGCCAATGGTGCCGGTTGGGGCCAGCACAGTCGCTTGAGAATTACGCACGCCGTAAAGCTCGGAAAGCTCCACGGCCTCATCCCAAGCACTGGCGGCCGCGCTAAGCAACTCTTCGGCAGCCAGCGACGGATCAATTTTTTTAACTTCATCGCGGTGCATCCGCAGGACTTTATTCATACCCTGGACATCTTTGTCGTAACCAGCAAAGGGACCAACTCGCCGCGCAATTCTGGCGCTGGTGGCATAGGCATGGCCGGTCATTAAGGCTGTAATAGCGGCGGCTTGGGCGCGGCCCTCGTCGCTGTCATAGGGCAGGCCCTGGGCCATTAATAGTGCCCCTAGATTGGCATAGCCCAGCCCCAGTTCGCGGTAAGCCCGAGCGTTTTTAGTGATATTTTTGGTCGGATATTCGCTATATCCAACCAGGATTTCCTGGGCCGTAAACATTAATTCAACTGTGTGGCGGAAGGCCTCGATATCGAAGCTGAAATCGTCGTTTAAGTACTTAAGTAGGTTAACGGAGGCCAAATTGCAAGCTGAGTTATCGAGATGCATATATTCGCTGCAAGGGTTAGAGGCATTAATGCGACCGGCATTAGGTGTCGTGTGCCAACGATTGATGGTGGTGTCAAATTGCAGACCAGGATCAGCGCATTCCCAGGCGGCTTCGGCGATTTGACGAAAAAGGACACGCGCCTTAAGCGTCTGGACGGTTTTGCCACTCGTAACGGCTGTTAAATCCCAGTCGTTGTCACTTTGCACAGCTTGCATAAAATCATCAGTCACCCGTACTGAATTGTTGGCGTTTTGGTACTGAACCGAGAAAGAGTCCCTACCGTCCAGGGTCATGTCAAAACCAGCTGTTTCTAGCACCCTGGCCTTACGCTCTTCAATAGCTTTACACCAAATAAACTCTTCAACATCAGGGTGGCCGGCGTTCATAATGACCATTTTGGCCGCTCGGCGAGTCTTGCCGCCACTTTTTATAGCCCCGGCACTAGCATCGGCACCGCGCATGAACGAAAGCGGTCCGGAAGCGGTACCGGCACTTTTGCCTAGCGGCTCTTTGGAGCTACGTAGGCTGCTAACATTGATGCCCGAGCCGCTACCACCTTTGAAGATCATTCCTTCTTCGTAGTACCAATTAAGAATGGCCGGCATGGTATCTTCAACGGCTAAAATAAAGCAAGCGCTGGCTTGTTGGGAGCGCCCACGAGCCCCGATATTAAACCAAACCGGCGAATTAAAGGCTGCCCGTTGAGTTGCCAGAATATATTTAAGCTCCTCGCGGAAATCTTCGGCCTCGGCAGCGCTAGCAAAGTAGCCGCCTTGCGTACCTTCGCGGGTGATGGTATCGACAACCCGGTCGATAAGCTGTTTGAGGGAATGTTCGCGACCCGGCGTGTTTGGAGTGCCAGTAAAATACTTTTGAGCGACGATGTTTATGGCGTTGAGGCTCCAGCCTTCCGGGGTCTCGACACTTTTTTGTTCGAATACCGGTTTGCCGGTGCCCGGATTAGTGATAATTGAGTCGCGCTTGACCCACGAAAGCCCCTCGTAGGCTTTAGTTTTGGGCTTTGTAAAAAGTCGACGAACGGATAGCTGCGTTGCTTGCGCCATAGTTTCACCCTCTCTTACTTGGTTGGTTTTGTTTTTGAATTTTTATTTAGCGCTAGCTCCCAGTGCTCCTTAAGACAATTCTCATGATAAAGCATAAGCAGTGCCTAAAGCAACAGGCTAATTTTTACAGCTTGGTTCAGGGCTTCTTGGAGTCGGTTTTGCTTTTGCGGATCCGCGAGAGTTCTTTTTCAAAGCTAGAAATATCGCGAAACTTGCGATAGACACTGGCAAAACGGACATAAGCTACTTCGTTGAGTTTAGCCAGACCTCGCATAACCAGTTCACCGATATCGGTGCTGGGGACTTCCGGCTCACCGCGACCATAAAGCTCACGTTCAACGGACGCCACAAAGTTCTCCAGCTGCAGCGATGATAGCGAAGTTTTTTCGCTGGCATGTTGCAGGCCGCTCATCAGTTTATCGCGGGAAAATAGTTCCCGCGTACCGTCACGTTTGATGACTACCAGACTGGGCCGTTCAACTCTTTCGTAGGTGGTAAAACGGTAACCACATTTCAGGCACTCCCGGCGGCGGCGGATGGCTTCGCCTTCAGCTACATCACGAGATTCTACTACCTTACTGTCCTTAGAAGTGCATTGACCGCATTTCACTTATGTAACCTCTTTCCTTGCCCCGTGGAATCCGCCCAAGGTGGACATTCTGCTGGGGAAGCTGTATTTCTTCAAGGTACGATCACTATATGTAGTGGTTGTGAGACTTATACTAGCCCTAGCTGTGGTGCACGTGCAAGTATTTTTTGATGTGCTTTTCACAAACATGGATTATTATTCAACCAATTTAATTAATCCTTGGTTTCGGAATTCTGAGCACTTTTTTTAGACTTTTTGTCGTCTTTGGGTTCACCCTCGGACGGCTTTTGGCTCTCGGTTTTGGGCTCAACCACTTCAGTTATTTCACCATATTCGTTGGCGTCTTTGGCTGGCGGCTCGACGGCTGTTTGATCATCATTATCATCGTTAGCCGGTTGATCTTGGCCGTCCGTAGGTAGGTCGTTCTGTGTCTGGTCGGGCGTGCTAGCCACTGGCGCTGGCTTGTCTTTGCGCCGGCCAAAGCGACGTAAAAATGATGGCTTATCGATTTCT
>JBBTWK010000064.1:0-1875 GCA_038062805.1 Patescibacteria group bacterium | reverse complement strand
TGATGATGCAAAGTTGGTTGTAAACTTGCATAAACACCCCAGGAACCCACAGAACTTTATTTGTGAGTTTATTTACACAAAGAGAGATAAGATGTCACGGGCTAAAGTATTGATGAATCCTGAACTTCTATTCGAACTTGGTGATAGAAAGGTTAGAGATACGCTCGGCCTGGCGGGACTTAACACGCTGGCTGCAGAGGTTTTAGCGCACTTTATGTGCCAAGAAGCAGTTGAATCTGAAGAAGGTATGATAGGTGATGAAAAAAACACGGTCACAGCCAGGATTGCCCATCTGCGTCTTTTGCAGGAAGGTCAAAAATATTCTTACGACAGATGGTCGGCATGTTTAGAAACGGAGGGTCTAGACCTTGAAGTACTTAGTGATTTGCAGCAACTTCGCTTAAATACATCCAGAAAATTCACTTATGTCAGAGCTGTTGAAAGGGACGAACTAAGTCTTGGCCCGCTTCGGATTTATCTTGACTTTAACGGACAGCCCCAAAGCGCTTCAGCATCGGCGTAATACATAAGCACCATGCGGGTTGTTATAACGCCGTTATAACATCGGGAAGCTTTACCTGCTGTTCTGTATCCACCAGCCTTTGGATTCTTCGGTCGAACAGGGTTGCCTTACAGTGAACGCTTGCCCCGCACTAAAACCTGAGCGAAGCAGTCGGTAATCCCACACATTTTCAGCTCTTATCACAATCTGATTGCAGACTGTTCGAAACCAGGAAAATAAGAGGGACAGGTCGGATTGTGGAGCATCAAGTTTTGGTGCTGGGGGTAAACGGTGAACAGTCCGTCACCATAACTGGCGACGAGGGGGTATAATTAGCCCAGTAGTGAGCTTTCGCGGTACTTCGCATACAGTATCCGCCTATGGCGGATAGTCGCGAAAGTCTACTACTGGGTTAGCTTAAATTGGAGTTTTGATGGTTCAAAAACCTTCAACAAAGATATTTAAATCAAAATATAGCACTCTGCCGGGATCTAACCATGACGAAGTTATTCGGCGGGCACACAGGGAGCATAACGCGATAAAACGTCGCACTAAGCGCCAGCCATATGTACGATCGCGATATTTCAATAAAGATAAAATATTTTTGAATATTTTTTGGAACCATTTGGTTCAAAAACGTCGAGGCGAGCAGACCGCCCGAGCTAAATTGTATTTGTGTGCTATCGATTTACTTCGCAATACTCCTCATGATCCGGAATCGATTTTTAGTTATGAAAGACCTAATGAAATATTACATAGATTTTTTGGCAACACGAGTGATGGAATAATGTTTTATGTGCAAGTAAGGCAGAACAAGAAGACTGGGCGCAAAGATTTCATGTCCGTTTTTCCGGCGAAAGTAAAAAAGAACAAATAAAAAGGCCTCCCGCTGGGTGGCCTAGAAACCACGGTGCCGAAGGTCTTTCATTTGTTATTCTATGTCAATGCTAAGAGTAAGTCAAGCTATTTGTAGGCAAACAATCCCGGCGTTCCGCGAAAAAGGTGTATGGAAAATTGGCTATGAGTTCCGGTAAGCCCAATTGTTGTTAATAAATTTGCGGAATATTTTGACTTTGTATCAGTTAATCAGACGAAACTGGCTAAAGATCCCCATACAAAAAGACGGGTATGATTCTGCGGGACGCGCCGTGCAGAGTAACCCGTCGTGGTGATGCTTTAAGTATAGCAAAGTATTGCTAAATATGTCAATGCATGAGATAGCTACCGGCCCCAAGCTAAGGACTAAGCGCTAACAGCTTGAATCTGTAGTCTTTAGCTACAGAGAACGGTATAATTAGCTCAAATTGGAGTTTTATTTTCTTATGAACTGGACTTGTCCATATTGTAATCAGCCAACCACTGTAACTTCTCTC
>JBBTWK010000063.1:0-1476 GCA_038062805.1 Patescibacteria group bacterium | reverse complement strand
CTGTCAACAACTCGATTGGTGTAGTCGGTGTCGGTCACCAAATAGATCTTTATGCCGTCAAGGTTCTCAACAAAAACGGCTCCGGTTATGTTTCCGACATTATTGAGGGCATCCAGTGGTCCATGGCCAGCGGCGCCAATGTCATCAATATGAGCCTTGGAACCTCATCCGATATCCAGTCATTCCACGATGCAGTCACAGCCGCCAAAAATTCCGGCATCACCGTCGTTGCCGCAGCCGGCAATTCCGGCCCGGGCGACAATACCGTAATCTACCCTGCCAAATACCCCGAATCTATCGCCGTTTCCGCCACCAATTCCTCAAATGGTCAACCAAGTTGGTCAAGCCGCGGTCCCGAAGTTGACCTAGCTGCTCCCGGCAACTCTATCTACTCCACGTATAAAAACGGAACCTATGGCACGCTTTCCGGAACATCAATGGCCTCGCCTCATGCAGCCGGTGCCGCAGCCCTCGTTCTAGCTACCCACCCGGGCTTCACGCCGGATCAGGTCTTAGCAAAACTGCAATCAACGGCCGATTTCTTAGCCGGCCTCTCGTCAAACCAGCAAGGCTCCGGTCTCGTTGACGCCGAAGAAGCGGCGTTGACGCCATAATAAACTAGAATTTGACTTTTTCCGTCTAATAGTTATATAAATTACATCAAACTGCCCGTCGAAGCGTCATGAACACGACGGACAACAGCGATTACTCTACCCAAAAAATTACACCGCAACTTCTGGGACAGATCATAGATGCCCTAAAAAATAAAGCCTATGGTAGTGTGGAAATTTATATAGAGAATAATCAAGTCACTCAGATAACTGAAAGGACTATCACTAAGATCAGAAACTCCACCGCAAGCGTCACCAATAATCCGGCCAAAACAAGGATAAACAGATTTCAGCTAAAAATACAAAAATTTTAATGCTCAAATACCTGCTTATGTTTATCGCGCTGCCTTTTTTGATTTTACCATCGGTCGTGGCCGATAACTCAGACTTGATAATTTCCAAAAACCCCAATTTTTCAAAAGAAACAGAAGAATTTACAGCCGGCGAGACTATCCATGTCAAAGTTACTGCCAACTCCTCAGGGACCAAAAAGCACGATCTGAATCTCAGGGATAACCAATATAATCTGCTAGAGACCTACAGCTTGGAGTATTTAGGCGACAATACCTTCAGGGGCCAACTACCGTCTCCTCAAAGCAGCGGTTATTACTCACTTGAGGCCAGGGTGGAATCAGAAGACAGCGTATCAACATCAGTTAAAACAATAAAGGTAGGCGAACCGACCTCAGCGAACGTCAATATTAATGTCTCATCCAAGACAGGAGGCCAAAGAGTTCTTGGTCAAACAAACCCAACACCGTCGCCAAGCCCAATTATCAGCCCAGGTCCAAGCGACGAAACTAGCCCCACACCCCCAACAGAAACACCTCCCCAGTCGACAGATGGCCAGGTAGATATAAGCAAG
>JBBTWK010000062.1:3567-6295 GCA_038062805.1 Patescibacteria group bacterium | reverse complement strand
CGACAGGTTGTGGCGGCGGCGTCTGTTCGGGGATGCCATCGGAACCGATATTAATAGGTTGGTCGTCGTCGTTCATTCCGTATTATTTTAGCACAAGCATTTAGACCAATTCGGAGGCTTGCCGCAGTCTTTTAAGTGTTTTTTTTTCGCCCAGAACCCTAAGGGTGCCAAAAATTTCCGGCGATACAGAGCTGCCGGTTACGGCTATGCGTATGACCGGAAAAAGAACTGCCGGTTTGGTGCCCAGGCTCGCCAGCAATTTGTTCAGTCGGGCTTGAATATCTTTTGTTGAAAAGTCGCTGCCGGACAGCTCTTCAATGATTGCATCCAGGAAATTCTTGTAGTCTGGAGGATTTTTTTGCAGTTGCTTATCGACTGGCTCTTTATAGAGCTTTATAACATTTTCGGTATTGGGCTCGGCAAAGAAGAACTTCGTTAAGCCGGCCAACTCGGCTAAATATTTGAGTCTTTCCTGCACGAGCCCTAAGACTGCTTTTTTATAATCCTCGTCCGCACCTTTTGCCTCCTCGGGCCAAAAACTGCTTATTGCTTTTTGCTTATTGCTTTTTGCTTCGATGAGCTCGTAGAGCTCATCGACCGGCTTTTGCCGGATGTAATATCCGTTCATCCACATCAGTCGTTGCTCGTCAAAGCGAGCCCCTCCCTTTTGGACTCTTGATATGTCAAATTTTTTGATTAATTCGGAAGCCGTGAATATTTCTTGCTCGGTGCCGTCGTTCCAGCCGAGTGTTGCCAAAAAGTTAATCAGCGCCGCGGGCAAATAGCCCTCCCGCTTGTAATCCATAATATCCTTGGCGCCGTCGCGCTTGGATAACTTTTTCTGGCCATCCGGGCTCATCACATATGGCAGTGTTGCCAGTTTGGGCGGATCAGTTTCCAGGGCTTCGTAAAGATTCAAGAACCTGGGTACAGATGGTAAGAATTCCTGGCTTCGGATAACGTGACTGATGTTCATTTCGTGGTCGTCCACGATGTGGGCAAAGTTATACGTTGGATAGCCATCAGACTTGATAATAATAAAGTCATCAATCGCCTCCGGGCCGGCCGAGAGCTCACCCATTACTTCGTCATGCCACCGATAGACCTTTGGTTCGGACTTGAAACGCAGTGGCTGACTGCCATTCCAGGAGGGTGGATTGGCCGGGCGGTGGTCGCGGAATAAAAACGGACGCTTCTCTTTTTTAGCTTTTTGACGCATCTCTTCGAGTTGCTCCGGCGTGGATGGGTCTGCATAAGCCCTGCCCGCCTCGACTAGTTTGCTGGCCCACTTTTTATAAATATCCAGACGTTCACTTTGACGGACCGGTTCTTCGTCTGATTCGATGCCTAGCCATTTGAGCGAATCGATAATGTGTTGCTCAGACTCTTCAACGTGACGCATACGATCTGTGTCTTCGATTCTAAGGATAAATTGGCCGCCGGCCTGTTTAGCCACCAGCCATGCAAATAAGGCCGTCCTTACCCCGCCTACATGTAGGTAGCCCGTCGGACTGGGTGCAAACCGTGTTCTAACCACCGCATCAGCCATATACAAACAGTATAGAGCTTTTTAATCTAACCGGTAACTTGTTTTACTGACTCTTGCAGGCGTTTTTAGCCGCTGCAAGCAGCTGGTCGAAGGTAAGGTCTACACCTTCGACTCTGACTGTGTTGGTGCCCTTTGTGCAGACGGCGGTACTTTTATTCCCGTTCTGAGATAGTACGTAAGTTTTATCTTGGTCCTGGACTGTTTGCACCCGGGAAGGGTTATCAGATGTTTCAGTAGTGGCGCTGGCCGCTAGCGAAGCCTCCGGCTGATTGGAGGCTTGCTCGGCCACGGTATATTTTTTGGAGCTATCGGTAGTTGATTGAACGGTTGTCACCACGGAATTGTCTTTAACTGATATCGCCCCGATTTTATAACCCAAAATCGGCTTAGGCAAACTCGCATTATTAACATGAGCTTTAGTGGCTGCCAATTTAAATGAAGCGGCTGGTACTTGACGCCAAATTATGAAACCAGTAGCCGCTAGCGCGATTAAAATGAGTAGGCTAATGCCCAGCCACCTGGGCAAGCGGCCAAAAAGTTTTCGTCTCGACTGCTTGCTTTGTTCCAGTGTTTTTTTGTGGGCGTCGGCGTGGGTCAAAGCGTAGTCCAGCAGTCGCTCTAGTTTGTAATGCGAAGTGCTGGTCATGACACTAGGCATAGTGGCGCTTGCCGCCATGCTAGACCTTATCGGCTGGCTGGCACTCGGTTTGATAACTTCCCCAGTTTTAGCTTCTGAGCTTCGCGAAAAAGTCGTCAAGCCAAAGCGCTGGACTTTAGAGCTCTGTGGAACCCGTCGGGCGCGGTCTGCTCGAGCATGATCAGGCGATAAACCGCGGAACTGTATTTTATCAACTAATTTAGCGCGGGCGGGTTTTTTGACCGTGGAACGCATCAAAGTCTTAGAGTGCTCGGGTCGACGTTTGAGCTCGTGCACGGAACGTTTGGCATCGGCCCCGGCCCTAGCCGTCCGCCGCGTAAAGCCGTCAATGCTTAAACCCTGAGTTGGTTTCATCACTTGATGGGCGGCTTTTTTGACAACTCCGATTAGCCGTCCACTAACCGCGTCGTAGCGATTGCCGTTGATTTCTACGATACTTGTTACTTTGTTCACTAAATCCAATTACCCCTAAATGTGGTATAAATTCAATGGTACTCCGAATAAATAAATTGTGCAACACC
>JBBTWK010000062.1:0-3557 GCA_038062805.1 Patescibacteria group bacterium | reverse complement strand
TGCAACACCCAGCACCTAGCAGCGAGTTGTTGCGCAAACACGTACAGCCACATTAAATCTCATGGACAGACAGATATCTCAATAAGATTATCCACTATCTGACCTCCGTTAATCTCGCTGCTAGGTGCTGGGCTTATGCACAAAGGGTCATTTACCATTAACCATTTACTATTTACCATTAATCACGGATAACCGTAAACGGATAACTCACGGTGAATGGTGAACGGTGAATTGTAAACTGCTTTAGGTGTTAAACTAAAGCGGATGGACTTTTTAGATCCAAGAAAACGGCGCCTGCACAACATTAGACTGATGGTTGGCTACGGCTTGGTGGCCATTGCCATTGGCCTGACTTCCATCATTTTGGTCTATGGCGCCAACGGTTACGGCATTAACACCAAGACCGGCGAGCTTATCCAAAACGGCCTTTTGTTTGTCGATTCCAAGCCGGCTGGCGCCTCAATTTATTTAAATGGCCAGCTCCAAAGCGATACTACTTCAGCCCGCTTAGTTTTACCGGCCGGCAACTATGATTTAGCAATTAAAAAGTCCGGCTACCGCGATTGGAACCGTAAGTTTACCTTGAATGAGCAAAGTATTGCCCGCTATATCTACACTTTCTTGTTCCCAACCAAGCTGACGAACCAAAACCTAAAAGTCTATTCTTCCGAACCGCAGATTGTTACGCAGAGCCCTGATAAGCACTGGCTGTTGGCCTTAGTCCCTTCCGCAGACCCCAAGAACATTGTTTTTGATATGTATGACACCGGCAAGCTCGACCAGTCTCCCGCACAACTGGTCTTACCGGCAGCACTTTTGAGTGGCAGCACTCCAGGGCGTAGCTTAAGCGCCGTTGAGTGGGCTAACGACAACAATCATTTGCTTTTAAAGCATAGCTACCAAGGCGGCGAAGAGTTCATCATTTTTAACCGAGCCGACCCGGCGGCGTCCATGAATGTTAGCCGAGTATTCGGGGTATCAGCTTCGAAGATGAGCCTTCGAAATAAGAAGATTGACCAGCTGTATGTCTTCAGGCAAGAAGATAACAGTCTTTCGCTAGGTGACGTGGGCAAAGCCACTCTCCAGCCGCTGCTCACTGGTGTACTGGCTTACCGAAGCTATGGTTCGGATCTGCTTAGCTATGTCTCGTCCCAAAAAGTGGCTGTCGGCCAGGTGATGGCTCGTATCTGGGAAAATGGTAAGACTTATCCGCTTTATACTTTTGCGGCTGGCAGTAAATATTTACTCGACGCGGCGGAGTTTCAGGGGCATTGGTACTATGTGGCCGGCAGCGACAGCGCTGACCGCATCAATATTTACAAAGACCCCTTAAGTGGTATAAAAGATCCCACTACCGCCAAGGCCATCCCTCTGATCGCCCTGCCCGATTCAGGCGTTGGCAGTCTGGCATTTTCGGATAATGCTCGTTTCATTGGTGCTCAGGCTGGCCAAAAATTTGGCGTTTATGATATTGAAACCCAGTCGCGCTATCAATACACCCTGGCTGCCCCCATTTCCGGCGAAATGCGCTGGATGGATGGCCATCGTCTCGTTGGCCTATCGGGCGACTCACTGTTGGTTATGGACTATGATGCCACCAACCAGCAAGTTCTCTTGCCTTCAATAAGTGGTGATAGTGTATTTTTCGACAAAAATTATCACCAGCTGCTAAGCCTGGTTGCTGTTGATGGCGGTGTTGCCTTGCAACGAACTGACCTGCGGGCCGGTGTAGATTTACCGAGGTAAATCAATGAACAAATGCGACAAATGTTCAATGTTCAATGAATGGTCAATGCAGCAATACTTTAAATGCATTGAATCATTAAAAGCATTAACTACATTCATTCGTCCATTCGTCCATTGAACATTTTGCTATTGGCTTAGCCATCTTGTGATTCGGTGCCAGAGGCTTTCGGAGTTACTGGGAATAATTTTGGCTTGGGCCGCCAGGTTGCCTTGCGCCGATTGGGGTGCATTAGACGCCAGATTTGGGCTAATTTGTTCACCTACAACGACCAAGCGGTTAGTGCTCGTGCCCGGTGGGTCGCAAGTTATAAGTGTAGCGGTCGCTGGCTTTTCGGCCGGTCCAAGCACAGAAACGTTAGAAGGGTCAACGATCTCCCTCTTGTAGACTTGATATGTGTAGCGCTTGCCGTCCTTTTGCAGGTAGAAGGTATCGCCGATCTCTAAGCGGTTTAGCAGTACAAAGGCAAACTTATACTTACCCTTGTTGAAAATGTTGCCGCTAGAGTGGCCAACTATCGCCACGTTGCCGTTCTCTCCCGGCAGCGCGGTGTCCCCGTACCTTACTACGCCGTTTTCTAAGGCTTTTTGGACGGCCGCCTCTTCTATGGAGGGTTCATCGTAAACTACCGGGATTTGGACATTAATTTTAGGGATAATAATTTCAGGCGCCGCCCCGACAGCTGCTGCACCGCTTATTAGCGGAATATTAGTTACGTTGCGGCTAGGCTGGATAAATGGTGCGATAATACGTTCGTTAAAAAAACTAAATAAAACAATCATTAAAGCACCGGTGCCGGCCGCCAGGCCAAATAGCAGCGACTGGACGTGCTGAGGGGGCTTGTAGCCTCTAGCCTTAGCGACATTTTTTAAAACATGTGTATGAAGTTCGCCCAAAGTTTTGCCGACCGGCGTGGAGCCCCTAAACCTAGCAGGTGTATGCGGCCGAGGTTCGGCTTGAGACTGGGGCGCAGCTGCCTGGCCGGTGACGGCCGCAAACTGCGAGGTCTGGGCGTGCATAGTATAAAATTCTTGCCAAACCTGGTGTTTTTGCTCGTCGCTGAGGCTTTGGTAGTATTCGTGCCAGGCCGTTTGGACATCAACTAGCGATTTACCAGAATTCACCAGCGTGTTAACAAATTGCTGGTGGGCAGAAAGATTGGTCGTCGGACTTATTAATTCGACTTCCCTAGCTTCGGCGCTAACACTTGGTTCATTGGCGTAGGCGGCCTCGATTTTTTGGCGAATTAAATCAGCCGCCGGGTTGTCCGCCTTAGGCGGATTATCTGTCCCATCCACACCCGGAAGCGGCAGCGCCACATCAAACTGGTCATTCTTCTTATCTTCATCCATGAAATAGCTTGTCTTTATTGTACAACGAACCCCCTAACCTCTGATAAAATGAATACAGTCTAAATTAGCGGAACCCCAGCACCAAAATCTTAACGCTCGAAATAGAGGTATTCCCTCTCTTCTCACATCAGGATTTAGTGCGGGGCAAGCTGGTAGACTTGTCCAGCACATATGCTGGCGCAGTGATGGAACTGGTAGACATGCGGGACTCAAAATCCCGTGCTAGCAATAGCGTGTCGGTTCGACTCCGACCTGCGCCACCATATGTGCTGGGCGCGCGGGACTCAAAATCCCGTGTCCGCAAGGATATGAGGGTTCGAGTCCCTCCCTGCCCACCAAAAGAAAACTTTTCGATTTTTCGGACAAATTCTGACGGGCGGCACAAAGTGCCGCCCAGTGTTTTTCTAGGGGGGATTTCTGAAATTCAGGGCGGCGAAGTTGCGCCTTTTTGTTGGACAAAA
>JBBTWK010000061.1:0-3052 GCA_038062805.1 Patescibacteria group bacterium | reverse complement strand
AGAGAGTTTGTCGTCCCTCAAGAGCCCGCGTCAAAGTAATCTGGTCGGCATATTCGAGGTCTACGCCTACAGGCAAGCCACGGGCTAGTCGCGTCAGCTTCACCTTCTTGCCTTTAAGGACCTGGGCAATTAGAAGGGCCGTGCTTTCGCCTTCTACGCTGGCGTTGGTAGCCAAAATTATCTCTTTAATGTCGTCATCAGCTACTCGTTTCACTAGCTCAGTAATATGAAGATCATCCGGGCTTATCCCCTCCAGCGGCGATACTAACCCGCCCAAAACGTGATAGGTGCCATTAAAACTATTAGTTTTTTCAAGCGCCACAATATCAAACGGGTCAGCTACCACAGCAACTAGTTGCTTGTTTCGGCGTGGGTCGGTGTAAAGGGGGCTGATCTTTTGCCCACTTTCAATCAAGGCAAATGTTTTAGGACAGAAGGAAACCCCGCTGTGGAGGGCGTTTAATGACTGTGCTAGCTCGTAGGCCCGCTGGGGGTCGCTGCGCAGTAAAAAATATGCATAACGCTCGGCAGTGCGCGGTCCGACGCCTGGCAGCTGGCCGAAGGCCTCAATAACCTTCGTCAGCGACTGCGGAATAGCGTCTAAGCTCATCTCACGCCTCCTAGCGTCGACTCAATTTTCATTTCACAATTTACAATTTTCACTGAATTTACATTTAGCGATCCACGAACATTAATCGCAGCCGTATTGATCATTGGTAATTGATAATTCATTGAACATTGAAAACTGATAATTGGTAATTGCAATTTAGGCTATAATCCTAAATTGCTTAGGGCTCCCATCATTGGTTGCATTTTTTCAGCGGCCAATTTTTGGCTAGCGGCAATAGCTTCTTTGACGGCTTCTTCTACCCAATTTTCTAGCTGGCCAATGTCGTCAAGGTTTATTGCTTCCGGGTCGATGGTAATACTTTGTATTTTTTGTTCGCCAGAAATCTGTACCTTGACAGCACCCTCACCGGCTTCGACAGTAATAATTTCTTTCTGAAGTTCTTTCTGAAGTTTGCGGGCTTTCATTAGAAGCTTTGCTTGATCAAACTTACTCATTTTTACTCCTTAAAATTCACTTTAAGTTTAACACACGATTTGCACTTGGATGCAGCGCAAGGAAGTAGCGAGGAACGAATGAGCCGTACAGATGATACGGTGTGTGAGTGACAGAGCGTTACTGACGCCGCGATGCGCCAAGAGCGCTTTATGTAAGGCAGGCTTTGCCTGACTTACATGAAGCGCGGTGCGAATGTGTGTTTATTTTAGCACGTAGGTGCTGCGTGTAGCCGCTGAATTTGGCCAAGCGATCAAGCTGTAGCGTAATCCATAAAAGACGTGCATGCCCACCAGCGATGCAATTAATACCAGCGCCAGGTATTTAGGCAGTGGATTTTTAGGAAATACCCTTCGCCACTCCATGTATAAATATCGTAAACCGGCGGCCACAGCCAAAGCAACTGCCGGCAGAACAAGGCTCAAGAACGCCAAATTGCGGTTAACAGCTGCCGCAAGAACTCCAAATCCAATCACGGCAATCAGTAAATATAATTTGCTTCTGGCAAGTTTAAAGAGTGCAAAGCTGCCAAATAAGGCCAGTATGATCTGTACGCCGTAGAACATCGGCAATCGTCCGATTATAAAATCACCGGGCTGCGGTGTACGGTAAAATAGTGCCAAAACGTCCCACGCTGCGGACTTCATTACTATCCAGATGGACGGCCAGTCAGCGGGGATGAGTAGCAGCAGCTTAAGAGCGGAAGGGTTCCTTACACCGGCATAGGCCAGCGGCGATAAAATTAATAATAAAGTGACAGTACCGAGGAATTTATGAAAACGACCTAGGCTCCCGGCTGCTTGTTTTAGATCTCTTCTAGCAATAACTGCGCCGAGAAAAATTAACAAAATACCGCCTGGCAGGTAGGCAACCAAGCCGCTGGAAACTATCAGAGCCAGCCAAGCAGGCCAGCGCTTCGATCTAATTAGCCAGTAGTACGAGGCTAAAACGATAATTGGCGCAAGTAGAAATATTTCTGGTCCTCCGCTCCGAGCTAACAATATAAACCAGGGTGTAGCGGCCAGCAATAGAGTGGCGAAAAATCCAATTATCTTGCCAAACCACCCCTTAACGAGTTGGTAGAAAAAAACTAGAAATAAAATTGCCAACATCACCGACACGCTGCGCAAGGCGAGCGTACTGGGCCCAAATACCTTCTGGGAAGCGTAAGACAAGACTTTGTGAGGGGCGTAAACGGGGCTATCTGCTACCTGCTGTAACGACGAACTAGCTGCGCGAGAATCTACTTCCACGGGGCCGAGTCCGCTTGTCAGAGTTCCAAGGCGCCAAAAATACAAGCTGAAAATCAGTGTTGCGAGTAAAAATGCAACGACCACGATTCTGGTAATCTCAAGTTTAGATTTCCTGTGGCGCCAACCAAACATAACCATAATTATAACCTCTTGTCGTTGAGCAGCAAGAGAGGATTAAGACTCAAAGGGCTCGTCGTGTTTCGTGTCAAGATCCCGGAACTTCTGCCTGGTCCGGTCAAAATACAGCTCCACCTTACCTACCGGACCGTTGCGATGCTTCTTTATATAGATGTCGGTAATATTTTGGCGATCTGTATCGGGATTATAATAATCCTCACGATAAAGAAACATCACAACATCAGCGTCTTGTTCGATGGAACCAGACTCGCGCAGATCCGCCAGTTGCGGGATCTGTGGATTGCGGCTTTCTACCGACCGACTGAGCTGAGACAGCGCCACTACTGGCACGTTTAATTCGCGAGCTAGAATTTTAAGGCTACGGCTAATCTCTGAAATTTCCTGGACACGGTTAGCTACCGTCGCGTAGCGCGAACCGCCACTCATCAGCTGCAAATAATCAACCATTATAGCCGCCAAGGGGTGTTGATGATGGAGTCGCCGGGCTTTAGTTCGCAGATCACTAACCGTGATACCTGATGTATCATCGATGAAAATTGGCGCTTCGGCCAGTTCGCCCATGGCTGCACTGATACGTTCAAAATCTTCATCATTGAGA
>JBBTWK010000060.1:0-11428 GCA_038062805.1 Patescibacteria group bacterium | reverse complement strand
TCGCGTTTGTACCCAGCCACACCGATGTTGTAGGCATCGACATCGGCATTGTAGGTAGACACACCAGCGTTGTACTCTGCTATCTGACCTGAACTGCGTAGTGAGTCGAGTCGGGCTTGTTCGGCATTGATCTTGGCTAACTGGGCACGAAGGTCGTTTTCTTCGGCGACGGTTTTGACCTTCAAGTCGTTAAGCTGTTTTTCATATTGCGCGGCTGCTGCGCTACGGCCAGTGAACTCGTTCTCGTAGTTTTGTGAAAAGGCCACAACCGCCGTACGACTAACGAAATAACGCTTGTAGTATTTTTCTAGTGGCGCCGGTAAACTAGCAATTTCGGTGGCGAAAATCGAATGCATCTCATTCACGACGTCATTTGGCTCGGTCTTTTTGTAGGCTTCTATGGTGTCTAGGATGCGCTGGTCTTTCAGGTCATTTTTATAAAAATCGTTCAGCATTTTGTCGACATCTTTCTTGTCCCTGTTACTTAGACGGTCGTAGGCGGCGTGGAGCATTTCGTGCGCCGCTGTCACTTCTTGTATCCCGGCTAGTCTTGTGTCGCTGACGTTATAGACAAAAATGCCGTTTTGGTTGGGGTGGTAACAGCCCAGTACAATGGTTTGCTCGGTGACCGTACAGTCGGCACGAAAAGTGGCGCTGTCGCTCACTAGTTCGGGACGATTGACGTAAAACAAGTGCTGGCCGTAGTCGGTCATGACGTTGCGCGCAGCCAAATTGGCTACCGCCGGCGGCGCACTGTAGCCATACAGACGCACGGCGTCATAAATGGCGTTGCGCTGCCACAGCCCAACCACCGGAACAACTATCAGGCTGGCGGTCAAAACTAAATTTATAACCTTCCGGCTTCTCATCCCCGGCCTCCTACGGAGGCGTTTACCATTTTCAATTTACCATTGACCATACATTTGCTGTCAGCCATTAGCCCTGGGGCTCCATAGATAACAGTAAACAGATAACGCACGGTGAACAGTGAACAGTAAACGGTTAATGAGCGTTTAGCTCTAACGGGACTCATCGTCTGTCCAGTATACCAAGCCAACCGCCGGGCTCTATCGCCTTTTTCCCTTATGCTTGCTAAAATGAATTTTTGAGACGAAAATACAGACATGAGTTACGATCCAGAGAGCCCGCCCGTGGGAGGCAGCGGAGCCATTGAATATTGGAATATCTCAAGAGGTGATGATGCCCCCATTCCGGCTGTAGAGACACTTTTAGATACTCCGAAAGAAGAGACGCCTATCCACCCTGAGAAACTAAAAGGTATCCTAGATGTTTACGATCTCGATAGGAAAGTCCCAATACATACAGTCAACATAAAAAATACCCCTGGTTTCTGAATTTTTATCAGCTCAAAGCGCACTTAATAATGCTTAGCAGCCCGGGCTCTATTCCCGGAGCCTCTTCCCACCTGTTTCTTGAGTCTCTAGCTGCTGTCTCCGGGAATCAATGAAGTTCTGGGAAAACTGTTCCATTTTGGAGCCAAAATTGGGTATAGCTGCAGTTAGACCACTGGCGAGCACAAACTCCAAACAATCTAAATTTAGTGATGAGGAGAATTCATCAAATAATCCCAGCCCTTTACCTTTATTCAAACGGCCTATGGCCCCCTCCCATCTCGCCAACCCTCTCCATGTCCGAGTAGCTGTTTTTTTACTAACCCCGTGAGACTCGGCAAATGCATCGACTTCCTCGGAGGTCGCATAACCTAATTGAGACTCCTCTTCGGTGTGCTGGCGATCACTACTTCTGTACTCAACCCCCGTCTTCCAAGATATCTGAGAATTATATCTCTTTGTTCGAGAGACATCTCCCCGCGTGCAACAATAGTATATTCCCGCATTATAGCGATACTCTAACACAATCTCATAAGAACTCAATTGGGCAACCTCACCGGGCATCCACCTTCGTCCGCCGCGGCGGACTACGACGGACAGGCTATTCCCCCGCCCTCTCCACTTACGCTTGCAAATAAAGGGATAAGAAATACAATTTAGTTATGACTAGCCCCGAGACACCTCCCTTGTGCGAAAACTGTCCACTCCACCATGCGAATGTTGACGAAACAGCGAAGATTCAGTTAAGAGATAAAGCGGCTGAACTAGCATATGATTCTTGGCCACCTGTTGAATGGTCTGAATTTTCCGATGTGTTAGAAAGAGAACTTGGTGTTACGCGACAAACAGCTGACTTTGCTGTTGAGTGCATAGGTAAAATATCAAGAAAATATTGCCCAAACTGTGATTTGGGCAACACGCCGTCTGGCGATTCTATTTTAGTTCCCAGACAATAATCCTGTGAGCGCTGTTCTCTCCGCCCCTCCCCGCGTATAATTTGAACTATGGATGAAACAACACTGGGTAATCCTGACCAAAACGAGCTGGAACGACAGCCTATCAAAATCAAATTTGGCGATGTTGTAGAGTTCTTGTACGAGGACCATCCTCCTACTGAACGCTATGTGATTATTGACCCAGGAACGGAGGCCTATACTTATGCGAGCGAGATACTAAGTGATAAAGAAGGAGAGGAGATTCTTGCGGGCGGTGGCACAATATCTGCCCCCCCTTCGAGCAGTGGGCAGTTGGCCTTTCGAAAAAATCGTTGAGGCAACTCACAAACTTCATTTAGGGCGGGATGGCCAGGAAGTCCCCGGTATGAAACAAAAAATTAGAGAATTATTAGCGGTAAATGCAGAGAAGCCCCCAGTTTTGTACATTGGTCGCGCACAACAGGCAAAAATAGGTTAGCCCACAGACTCTATTCCCTTTCCCCCTCCGAGCGTATAATTAGCTTAAAGAGTTTTTATGAGTGAACGTTCACCAGATGATGATGTTCGGTATATGCCTCTTATTGAGTTTGATGGTGCGAGTGCCGATTTTATAAACGGGGCTCAGATTGGTGAGCTAATAGAAAAGTTACGATCAAAAAGAGACGAAGGTGTTCAAAGTTTATTTTCTAAAGAAAACGAAACGTTTTTAGATCGAATAGCTAATGCTTTTGGCCGCGAATATACTGTGCGATATCTAGATGAAACTTATATGATAGTCAGTTTTGGACCTCCAACACTACCCAATGTCATGGATGCCTTGCATCCTCTAGAATCTTAAAACCCGGCGGACTCTATTCCCCCGCTCCATCTTCAATGAGCTGCGCAGGCCTTTCCCCTCATGCTTGCAAAAGATTATTCGTAAGTATTCAATATAGATAAAAGGAGAATAAATGGACACATCTGATGGTTCAAGAATAGGTTCGATACTGCAAGACCTAAAACAAGAGAGATGGGAGCGCGGCATAGCTGCTGGGCGTTTCCCTGCTACGCATGAAGAATATATGGCCCTTCCCGTCGAAGAACGCCTTCGTATAGCTAAAGATATGGTGGCACGGTATGCGGATATCACTGATCAGGACCTTGACAGTCCCGAAGCTGCTAAAGCAACAATCGGAACTGATGATCCTGCAATTGTACTGGAAGCTAAAGTTGGCTTTGTAGAACACACTTGGAAAAGAAACGGTAAAAGGCGGCCATTGTCACATAGGCCAGCTAGGATTCTAGTGGGTACAAAAGCTATCAATAAAAACGACGACGTTGCTACAAATTTTGAAGAATTAGGCGCAATTGAATTCGATGAGAATGATGACGGAGAGCCACGAGGGCCTGTTGTTGGAAGGCCGTTTTCTACATGGGAGGAAGATTCGTTTGATTTGAATGATTCCAGAGCAACCGATATGATCGAAATAATAGATGCCGCCGCGAAGGGCCTTATTGAGGACCGGGTTGCGCATGATCGTAAGTTCGTTGGTTCTGCAGCATTAGCCGGAGTTTCTGCCGAAAGCTAGCAACCGCGGGCTCTATTCCCGCAGCCCATTTGTAATGACTGGACAGGTTTTTTCCCACAACCATCTGAGCGTGTTACAAAAAGTGTCCGATCGGACACTTTTTGTAATAAATTAATACTAGATACTTCTTAGCGCTCGGGGTTCAGTAGCTGGACAAGTTTATCCAGCACCAACGTGATGGTGCTGTGGCTATCCCCCCACCCCGCGCATAAAAATGCCAACCTGTTCTACTGTGTTCCTGGGTCTTCCCCGAGATCGAATCCAGCAATTTCCTCAGCCCGTTTGTCGGCATTCTCGGCTGCTCTTTCCATTCGCCGGCGTCCCCTTTCAAATCCAGCGGCAGATGCTATCGCTAAAGTTAGCCCTACGGCATTAAACAAGAGTTGGCCTCTCGGAGGCATAGAGTGAATCTCGTGTTGCGTATTCAAAAGGCCAGTGACTGCAACTATTCCGGCAAATGAAGCGTTCCTGAAAAAACGATAGCCCCTTTCATCTTCTCTGCGCTCGTTTGCCATATCGATATTGACCTTAACAAGACCCTCGCCCCAAAAAGCTCCACTATCTTGACTCATGGTATTCATTTTACTACTTTTTGTAGCTTGAACAACTTCAAAAGAGGCATGTCCCCAGCGGGCTCCCGCCACGGGCGGACGGGCTATTCCCCCGCCCTCTCCCCGCCTGCCTATCGGCAGACAGGCGTATAATTCGGGCTGTGAAAGATAAAGTGCCTTTTTATCCAAACCAAATGGATAATGCACATTGTGCACCAGCAGTTTTTAAGTCTCTGATTGAATATTTTTGTGGCGAAAAACTTTCCTGGGAGGAGATGGATAGGCTCGGATACAGCGTTGAGGGTAAGGGCACATGGACAGTACCGTATCATCTGAAGCTGGCCCAATGTGGGGTTGAAGTAAGGATCATTGAAGCCTTCGATTATGAGGCGTTCGCGGCCGAGGGCAAGAAATACTTAGAATCTCTTGGCGAAAGAGGCCAATTTTACATCAACTCTAGCAACTGGCAGAACGCGTTTGATTCGATCAGCGACTTCCTAGCAGCCGTGCATCACGAAAGCAGGAATGCAACCATCAAAGAGATTGACAAGCTGCTCGAGCAAGGCTATTTAGTCGGAGTCGAGTTAAATTCTAGGGCTCTAAATGATAAAGCCGGCTTTGTGTTGCATTACGTCCTTGTTAAGGCAAAACAAGGGGACAAATATTTAATTAATGACCCGGGTGGACCAACTGAGAATTTCGAAAATCGATTAGTCAGCCAAGGCCTCTTTGAGCGAGCCATTGGCGGCGAATTAGCTCAGTACGAAGTAGCCGCCTTCCGAAAGAAGTAAAACGGGCTTAAAAATGCTCAGCTGCCCAGGCTCTATTCCACTGGGACCCCTCCCTGCTTGCAAATATTCTCGTTTGACATATGATTGAGTTATGAGCACATATGAGCTAGAAGAGCCTGTAGCTCCTTATCAAGGTATGACACAAGCTGAACTTCAAGCAAGAGTTCGGGAAATGACCCGAGGTCGCCGTAGTTTAGTTGAAGATGTTGGTCGGAGCGCCCTCGGACCGACGGGTTCAATTACAGAAAAAGAAAGTGGTTTTCTTGTCCAGGTTGTCCGAAGGGGTCTGGGCCAAGAAGCCGATCCGACAACTAACTAGCTCGAACAACCACGGGCTCTATTCCCCCACCCCTTCCAACTTTTTATAGAACAAAGGTAAATTCGTATTTTGCTGGGTCGTTGCCTTTTACATCTAGCGAGATTTTATTGTCTTCTAAAATAACGATTGTATGCGCTTCGGATGGCACACCATCGTTATTAAAGTTTTCTACGAGCGATGTAACTGTAAAGTAGGGAATGCCGTTGTGCACGAACATCCTATTCCAGTGTTGATGAGCGCTTATTACGGCTTTGACTTTGCCAGACTCCTCAAGGATTTCTCTAATTTCCAGTTTATTGGCTAGATGCCCTAAGTGTGGTGCGTTCTCGAACCAGAAATTATCTTTCATGTCGTCATCTGCCAACCCGTAATGGCTGAATACTATGGTCGATTTTGAAGTTTTTGATAGGTTTTTCTTTAACCATTCGAGTTGTTTCGCGGGAAGTTTGGCGTTGATATCGCCATCTCTGTGGTTGCCTGTCATTTCAAAACTCAAAACCACGAAGTGATAGGCTCCGCGGTCAAACGAATAATACATCTGTTCAATGCCCAAAATTTTGGCAACTTCTTCTTGAGTTAATGTCTTTACGTCGTGGTTGCCAACCATGGAGTACACCGGCATTTTTAATCCGGACAGAAGAGCAATTGATTTTTTGAAGGATTGAATATCGATGTCTCTGCTGTTTACATCCTCGATGGAATCACCGAGATTCACTACGAACTCAGGACGTTCCTGAGCATTCATCCGATCCACGAATTCTTCAACCAATCGCCCAGACTCAGATACTAGCTTCCGTTGGACTCCCTTATAGTGTCCACTTTCAACAGGTCCAATATGCATATCGTTGATGATCGCAAACTTCATTCTTTTGAAGTATATCAGGACGGCCCCGACAAGCTATTCCCCCGCCCCCTCCCCGCCTGCTTATCGGCAGACAGGCGTATACTTTGAGCTGTGAATGATAAAGTACCTTTTTATCCAAATCAACAGGACAATGCGCATTGTGCACCAGCAGTTTTTAAGTCTCTGATTGAATATTTTTGTGGCGAAAAACTTTCCTGGGAGGAGATGGATAGGCTCGGATACAGCGTTGAGGGTAAGGGCACATGGACAGTACCGTATCATCTGAAGCTGGCCCAATGTGGGGTTGAAGTAAGGATCATTGAAGCCTTCGATTATGAGGCGTTCGCGGCCGAGGGCAAGAAATACTTAGAATCTCTTGGCGAAAGAGGCCAATTTTACATCAACTCTAGCAACTGGCAGAACGCGTTTGATTCGATCAGCGACTTCCTAGCAGCCGTGCATCACGAAAGCAGGAATGCAACCATCAAAGAGATTGACGAGCTGCTTGAGCAAGGCTATTTAGTCGGAGCCGAGTTAAATTCTAGAGCTCTAAATGATAAGGCCGGCTTTGTGCTGCACTACGTCCTTGTTAAGAAAAAGCAAGGGGATGAATATTTGATTAATGACCCGGGCGGATCAACTGCGGCTTTCGAAAATCGACTAGTCAGCAAAGACCTCTTTAAACAGGCCATTGGCGGCGAATTAGCTCAGTACGAAGTAGCCGCCTTCCGAAAGATATAAAGCGGGCTCTATCCCCTTTCCCCTCCTCCGCTTATGCTTGCAATTCAACACCTTTAATAGAGAATTAAGATAGTGGATGTCATTAATTTTGTAGGAATTGTTCTGGGTTTTGTTGGGAGCGTTTTACTTAGCGCGGGTTTATTAATGTCTAGAGAAGCAGCCATTGATAAAGAAACTCCTTTCTGGGGAGAGAACCCATTTAAAATTAAAGATGTCTTAGCTTCTCGCAATTTAGCCTTGTGGGGATTCTCTTTACTTATAGCTGGCTTTGCAACCACAGCAATTGTTGGCTTTGCTCGGATTGCATCTATTCAAACTATTTTTGGGGTAGCAGCAGCAAGCCTTGGATTAACGTTCCTTGGATGGTTGCTAATGCTATTAACTTTACAGGCGAAAACAACGTCACATTTACTTCATAAGAGCTCTCATTTTAGAAAAGCTCTGGTAGAGCGCTTAAAGCTTCAAATTAAATCGTTAGAGGATATCTTATCTAGCCCCAATCCCGGAAACTACGATTTCAGATCTGTTAAATTCGATAATTTAGAACTATTGATGGGCCTTATACCTAACATTGATAGGGAAACTCAGAAGAAACTACAGAGCTGCATAGAAAAAATTAAAAGATCAGGCAAATTTGAAGATATGAAAGAAGCTATGAACGAATGTTTAAATGAATTTGAAGCTACTTAAAAACCAATGCTCCGGACTCGAGAAAACAGAGTAAGTGAGGGAAGAAAATAAGGGGAATTAAGACCAACCTTTAGGCCGACCAACGCCAAGAGCATTCATCTAGTCGGTTTTTAAGCCAACTATTCACGTAGTCCCACTTCCAATTTTCCATATAATAAGCCGGGCCTCCGTCCGCAACGTCTTTTTTGCTAATGGCGTTTAGCGAAACATACTGTTTATATGCTGATCTAGCTACGTTGTAGCACATATACAAAGGTTCATTTGTTAATTGCGGAGATGATTCAGGAATGACTTCGTAGTGAGCAAGTTTAGCAATGTTGTTTTTATCTGTAATAGACCTCCACACTAATGGTGTCAAGAGTGCAGCGAATATAATAGCAAAACCGATAATAATTGTGCCTTTTACTTTGTCTGACACATCACCTCAAATCTAAATCTCCTTTTATGATAGTCCTTTCCAATTTCAAATGCTAATTTTGCGGTAGTGTGGAACCATGACGAGCGTAAACTTTTGGGTCCGGGCATCGGCTCAAAACAGATGAGAATGAACGTGCTAAGAGCTGAGTAAAGCGAAACTGTGCCCTGCCACTCAATAAAAAAACTGGCAGGGTCGCTTGTCGTTGTTTCGCGCAGTTCTTAGGAGTTTAGATTCAATCTGCTTTTGAACGCCGCCCGAGAGGTTTTTGCCTACTTTTTGACGGTACAAAAAGTAGGAAGGTTTTGTTACTTTCCAAAGTAGATTTATAGTTCTTTTGGGAAAAGAACGATTCTGGCTATTCCGCAACCGCCGAATAGGTTAGTTCAGGTTCTTTATCCTTAGGTGATTTTTTAGCGCTGACATTGACTATGTCGCCCTTTTGATAATCCTCACTCAGCATACCGCCAGCGATAGCATCTTCCAGCGTTTCCTGCAGTAGGCGGCGCATCGGCCGCGCCCCGTTGTGCGTGTCATAACCTTGCTCCAGCAGGTACTGTTTAGCGGCTTTGGTGACCTCTAAGCCGATGCCCTTTTTAACCAGCCGGGCGCGCAGGTCATCGAGCTGTAAGTCGAGGATTTTAAGAGCGTCATTTTTAGTTAACGCCCTAAAGACAATTACTTTGTCGATACGGTTGAGCAACTCCGGCCGCATCATTTTTTTGAGATCATCAAGCACCTTGCTTTTGTTAGCGGCGTGCAGATCATCAAGGTTATTAACGTCCGCGCCGTCAGCCGAAAAGCCAAAGCCGCCTTCTTTTTGTAGTTTCTCGGCACCGATATTGCTGGTCATAATGACAATGGTGTTAGTGAAGTCGATTTTGCGGCCTTTGGCATCGCTCAGCACACCGTCTTCGAGGATTTGCAGCAGCATATTAAAAACGTCAGGGTGGGCTTTTTCGATTTCGTCGAACAAGACGACACTGTAGGGCTGACGACGAATTTTATCCGTTAATTGGCCGCCGTCGTCATAACCGACGTAGCCCGCTGGGGCACCGACCAGCCTAGCAACTGTGTGATGTTCGGCGAATTCGCTCATATCGATTTTGACTAGGGCCTCGTCACTGCCAAAGAATTCCCGCGCTAAAACGCGGGCCACCTCGGTCTTACCAACCCCGGTCGGGCCTAAGAATATAAATGAACCCATGGGGCGTTTTTCACTGGAGATGCCGCTGCGAGATCTACGCACGGCTCGGGCCACCGTTTCGACCGCTTCACTTTGGCCAATAACGTATTTACTAAGATTTTTTTCGAGGTTAACTAAATACTTAGCTTCGCTGCGAATAACTTTGGTTACCGGCACACCGGTCATACGAGCTACTGTTTCGGCAACGTCATCACTGGTGATGGTAATAGGCTTGCCAGTTTTGTGGGTGGCTTCGAGCTCTTTGATTTGGTCATTCAATTGGCTGGCTTTTTGCTTCTGCTGGGCTGCCTTTTCATAATCTTCGGTTTCCACCGCATCTTCTATCCGGGTATTAATCAGCTTGAGCTCTTTTTGCAGTTGCCGCAGCTGCGGCGGCGTCTTGCCCTTATTGACGCGCAGATATGCGGCAGTTTCGTCAAACAGGTCGATAGCTTTGTCGGGCATATAGCGGTCATTGATGTAGCGGTGGGCAAAGCCTACGGTGTCGGTAAGCACTTCGTCATCAACCCTCACACCGTGAAATTCTTCATAGTGTTTGCGCAAGCCTTTTAAGATGGCCAACGTTTCGGCAGTGGTGGCTTCGGGCACCGAGATGGGCTGGAAGCGGCGCTCCAGGGCGGCGTCTTTTTCGACATAACGGGTGTATTCATCGGTAGTTGTGGCACCGACCATCTGGATTTTACCGCGGGCCAGGCTGGGTTTTAAGATGTTGCCAGCGTCCATAGAGCCCTCGGCCGCGCCGGCACCGACAATCAGGTGCAGTTCGTCGATAAAGATGATGGTGCTTTTGTCGCTTTCCAGCTCGGCGATAACCTTTTTTAGCCGCTCCTCGAACTCGCCGCGGTATTTGGTGCCGGCAATCATGCCGGCCAGGTCTAGCGTCACAATCCGCTTATCCAGCAGGCTATCTGGTACTTCCTCGTTGACAATCCGCTGGGCAATGCCCTCAACGATGGCCGTTTTGCCAACACCCGGCTCACCAATTAACACAGGGTTATTTTTGGTGCGGCGGTTCAAGATTGTGATAACTCGTTTGATTTGGGCTTCGCGGCCAACCACCGGGTCCAGTTTGCCCTGGCGGGCCAGCTGTGTCATATCAGTGCCGAAAAATTCTAGGGCCGATTTTTTACCGCTGCGGCTGCGGCGGCCGCCAAGACCAGCCGCCCGGTCTTCTTCCTCGTATTGCTGGCGGTTCAAAAACTGCTCGACTTCGGCCGAGAGTTTATCAATGTCAACCGCCATGTCGCGCAGTAGGGTAGTGGCCCGGGCATTTTTTTGGCTCAAGATACTATATAAAACGTGTTCCGTGCCACAGTAGTCCTGGTTAAAATCCTGGGCAATTTCCCAGGCCATTTTAAGCGTCAGTTTGGCGGTCTCCGAAAGGCCCTTGCCGCCCATGCTTATAACTAGAGTTTTTGGTGTCAAATTCAGCGCCAAGCGGGCCCGGTCAAGGGTAATTCCCGCGCCCTCTAAGATTTTAGACCCCATCGAGCCTTCTTGGGCTAGCACGCCCAGCAAGAGATGCTCGGTGCCGATGTAGGCGCTGCCGCTGGCCCGGGCAATAGCATCAGCATGCTTTAGGCTGTGAAGCGCGTTGTTAGTCAAGCGACTCAAAAATTCTTGAAAATCAGGTGAGTTGGGAATCATAGATTTAGCTTAAAGTCCCTAGCTTAAAGCTCAAAGCTTTAAAAATTAAATTTTCTAAAAACTACTTTTAGCCTCGGCTTTCGGCTTATAGCTTCCAGCTTTTAGCTTAACTTTATTATAGCAGAAGTTAGCACTCACACGTCAAGAGTGCCAACTATCTCGGTTACTCTAATTGGCAAGTATTCACCTTCCATCGAGTTCAGTCGCTCTTTAACTCGGTTCTCCTCTGTTCTTTGCATTTGTATATACTTTCCTTCTAAGCGTGCCCATGCCAAAGTAGCGGCAGCGGCGGCGCCCAGAGAGCCCAAGGCCGCTTCAGTATATGCAAAGTTTTTCTCAGCAACGCCGGCTGACGCAAGTCCAACAGC
>JBBTWK010000059.1:6883-20964 GCA_038062805.1 Patescibacteria group bacterium | reverse complement strand
GGCATGGCTTTGGGTACCGGGAAACTCGGAAATTTCGTATTCACAGATCTACGTTCTCGATCCGTCTGACGTGCCTTTCAAAAGGGATGCCGAAAGAACAGAAGGTGAGGCAACCCGGCAACGCCAGCACGAAATGTTCTTGGAATTTTTCAGTTCCCACGGCATAAATCACAAACTTCTTAGCGGTACTCTTGACGAACGGACCGAGAAAGTATTGGCCGAACTGCCGCAGGTTTTATCTGAGTCCGGATTTCTAAAAACAGAGTAAAAAACTCACCCCCGCTCATGCTTGCATTTTTATGACAGTATGGTATAGTTGCGCCATGCACAGAAATCTAGATCCTACATCCGTTGGAATCCATGAACCAATCGCTGATGAGCTGGAACTTGGTGAAACTAAAATTAAATTAACGTCTCCACGGCAAGACCTGGCGGGTTTAATCGAGCTAGCAAAGCAAAAACAAATGGACCAATTATACAGATGGGGCAGGGAGCATGTAGATAGTATTCAGACTCCACACACGATCTACTGGACCCTAGGAGAGGGTCGGATTGACCCATGGGAAGGAAGAGCGACTGAGATTAAAGAGCGAGACGAACTGTTGTCAAGAATCCGTGGTCGAATAGTTCTGGATCTCGGCTGTG
The DNA here is from genome assembly GCA_038062805.1 of Patescibacteria group bacterium. Lineage (GTDB taxonomy): Bacteria > Patescibacteriota > Saccharimonadia > Saccharimonadales > UBA10212 > UBA6824. The sequence continues at coordinate 20,319 of JBBTWK010000059.1, read as the reverse complement.
GTATTAGATGGCTTGAATTTGAAGAATTCCTTAAGAAATATGAACCGTCCGCGTACGTCGGAGTAGATATTTGGGCGCCTTACGGGTATAGGCCGTACAATGAAATACCAGATTTGGGGATAGTTACTCCCTTAGGCGATCAAGAGGGTGATGTTTTACCTGGGGCCTTAATAAAGGGGGACATGCTTGAAGCAATATCTCGCATGCCTGACAAGTCTTGTTGTATAGCGCTTAACGGAGTTGATGCGTTTATCCTACCCCCTAGTCCTTACAGACGAGAATTAGAAAAGGAAATGGTTCGAGTGGTATCAGATGAAGGGATTATTTTTGGAGTAACTCTTGCTGGTGGCTTGCTTTCATCGCTTGCTAAGAGGGAGGGCTTTCAAGACACCTATGTTCCTGTAAGTGCAGTCAGGCCTGAAGAGGAAAGAGGATTTAATTTTATAACAAGAAAAAAAGCCCCCGAATCCCAAACCTCGGATTCCTAAAAACAGAGTAAAATAAAATTCTGCTATAATTAACACTTCAAATTTCAAGAGAGGACGTAAACATGGCTAAACGACAGGAGAGAGGCGACCCATTAAAAGGCTATACCACCGAGGAAATAGAGGAATTCGCCAGACAAGCACTCGTGATTCGCGCTCAGGACGGATATGTCAAAATAAACTCAGTCCATTCATATTCCTTGGTCCGTTTATTAAGAATGAGCGGTGAGTTTGGTGCGGCGGCGATGCGAACGGGTTATGGAGGCTCAGACGAGCAGGTTCTCGAGCCACAGGACACAGAAGAAATTGTCGGAGCCCAATAATAGAAAGCCTCGGATTTCTAAAAACAGAGTAAAATAGAGCCATGAATCCGCGAGAAGTTGCTAAGCAAATTATCGAATCGAATACTTTTCTAAGCCTGGCGACAACAGACGGGAGAGAACCTTGGGTGAGTGCCGTATTCTATGCGCACGACAAAGAATTCAACCTTTACTTTACTTCTTAATAATAATTCACTCCACGTCCAAAATATTATGAAAAACCCAAACGTGGCAGTGGCTATTTTTGACTCGAATGTAGTACCCGGGAGTGGCAAGGGGCAGGGTGTCCAGATAAAAGCAAAATGCCACCGAGTGCTGAAAGATGAACTACCTGGAGCAATCGAAGTAGTTTATTCAAAAAGATTTCCAGACCCAAAAGAGCGTGCAACCAGAGATTTGAGCGTAGAACATTTTTCCAAGCCTGATAGTGAAGGGCGAACTGACCACATATACAAAATTGTGCTGGAAAAAGTTTACATTATAGACAAAACCCCGGGCGTCAAAGACACTAGACTAGAAGTTAGGTTAAATGACTAGAACCTACCAGGATCCGGATTTCTAAAAACAGAGTAAAATAAAACCAAATGAAAAATGTGATCTTCGTGCATGGAAGACCGAGCAGGAGAGAGAGCTTTATTGTCAAGTCGATAGGACTTAAATATTCCACGCTTAGCTGGGCTGGATGGCTCGGTAAACAACTTAAAGTACGTGGCTACGAATTTAATGCTCCCCAAATGCCTAAGGCCTACGATCCTAAATGGCATGTCTGGGTTAAAGAAGTAGAGCGGTTTAAAATTGAGCCGGAAACTATCTTGGTCGGGCATAGCACAGGCGCTGGTTTTTGGATTCGCTATCTAAGTGAGCATCCGGACTTGGAAGTAGGCAAAGTGATACTTGTGGCACCGTGGCTTGGCTATTATTACGGGGCGCCGCCCACGGACTTTTTTGAGGGCTATAAAATTGATCCAAACATCGCCAAGCGCACGAAAGGCCTCATGATTTTTTACTCAGACAATGATTTTGGTGCCATAAATAAAAGTGTCTCTAAGCTTAAGTCTACACTTGAGAATGTTAAGTATAAGGAATTCCGCGGTTACGGCCACTTCACATTAACGGATATGAGAACCCGGAAATTTCCTGAGCTCCTAGAGGAATGTCTTAAAAACAGAGTAAAATAAAACGATTAAAGCATTGTTGGTATGACCAAGGTTCTAAGGCGGACACAATTTGGGAATCCATTACTTCGACAGAAAAATGTTGAACTTTCTTCTGAAGAAGTCTTATCAGATAAAATCCAGCAGTTGATTAAAAATATGCGTCTGACACTTGAGGAGCGTAAATACGGCATTGGATTGGCAGCGCCGCAAGTTGGACATAACATTTCTTTAAGCGTCATCCATATCAGGCCTACCAAAATTCGTCCAAATTTACCTAAATCCAAATGGGCGGACTTGGTAATTATCAATCCAAAAATTACCCAGACTATCGGCAATAAAACACAAATGTGGGAAGGGTGCATAAGCTTTGCTGACGTTTTCGCCAAGGTGCCCCGTTATAAAAAGGTCCAGTTGGAATATCTAGACAAAAATGCTATGAGGCACAAAAAAACTTTCGATGGCCTCTTGGCCCAGGTTATCCAGCACGAAGTTGATCATTTGAATGGCGTTTTATTCGTTGACAGGGTAGAGGATCCTACAACCTATATGTCCGGAGCAGAGTACAGAAAGCGCATAGTTAACAAAAGCAGCGTAGAATAAAACCAAATTGACAAAGAATATACAAATTCGATACAATGATTGTATGAGTAGCAAAACTTTCAACTTATCTCTCCCTGAAGAATTGGTCAAGGAGCTGGATCGGCAAGCCAAACGCGATTTTTCATCTCGTAGCGACTACGTGCGAAAGGCCATCGTTAATCAGTTACGGATGGAGCAAAATCTAAAGGCAATACTAGATGATGCCAATGCCGAAGGAAAAAGACTTGGTATTACCAGTGAACAGCAAGTTTACGATATTATAGCCGGCAGAAAATAAGCCCAGATGATCATCGTATTAGACACTAACGTGTGGGTGTCAGCTATGGTCTTTGGCGGTAATCCTCGCAGTGTACTGCAACAAGTCTCAACCCAAGATATTCTGATAGGGATAAGCGAGGAAATCTTAAGTGAGATTAGGCGGATACTACATTCAAAATTTCCCACTTTTGTACCCAAATTTGAAAATCTTTTTCTATCGTTGCAACCGAAATTAAGTTTCGCTAAGCTGGGGTCGATACAAATAGACATTTGTCGCGATCCAAAAGATAATATGGTGCTAGAAACAGCGGTTATTGCCGGCGCAAAATTCATTATCTCGGGCGATAGCGATTTACTGACACTTAAAAGATACAAAAATATAACAATATTATCTCCAATCGGATTTCTAAAACCGGAGTAAAATAAAACCAAATGGATCAAGAAATCCTCGTTTTGGCCGAAAAAATTGTGTCGCTTGGCGCTGAGAGCGTTTTTATTTACGGCTCAAGAGCTCGGGATGATAATCTGCCAGATAGTGACTGGGAACTAGGGGCTATACTTGGAGACGATAAATATTTATCCAGAAGCGAATTAGCAAAGTTAGCGCCTGACAAGGTAGTTATATACCCATATCTATTTTTGGAAATTAAAGCGGGTGTTGCTCAAACCCCGTTCACTAATTCGATTTGGTTAACTGAAATCATAAAAACTGGTAAGACGATTGCTGGCGAGCATCTCTTAGAAAGTCTGCGACTACCAACAATAACCAAAGAGGATATCAACGATGACAGTGTTTTTCATAAAGCTCGAGCTCTAGATGCGATGCTTGCTCAAAGAAATGGCGCCGAGGAGCTCGCCAAGGACATTTTTGTAAAATCTTGCTTACTGGGGATGAGAGATTTGATTTTAGCTAGTGGTGGCGACTTCCCGCTTTCCTATTTAGAAATTGTCGAAAAATCCAAGCCCTTACTACCTGAAAAGTATAAGGGCTTGCCACTTGAAGCACTTCAGGTCAGGAAAGGTGAAGTTGAACTAACTGCGGAACTTGCATATAAAAACATAGGTTTCTTCACAGATGTTTTGGAGCTTGGGGTAAAATGAAACCAATGGAAGTTTCAAAACTGATCAAAGAGTATCTGCAAGAAGCCAAGATGATGCAGATTGCCACGCTTGGTGGTGATCAGCCATGGATTTGTACGGTCTATTTTGTAGCGGACGAAAAACTTAATTTGTACTGGATTAGTACACCAGACCGTAGGCATAGCCAGGAAATCAAGGCCCACAACAAAGCGGCTATCGCTATATCTGTAAAGTACGACAAAAATCCAATTATCGGTATCCAGTCTGAGGGATACGCTGACGTTGTTTCGGACGCTGAACAGGTCGCCAAAATAATGAAGTCTTACGCGGCGCTGTATAATACCGGCCAAGATTTCTATGACAATTTTATAGCCGGTAAAAACAAACATCTGCTTTATCAGTTCGTGCCTAAGAAATTCATCCTTTTCGACGAAGTTAACTTTCCAAACAACAGCCGTGTAGAGTGGAAACCGCAACAATGAAAAAAATTGCCCTAGTTACAGCTGCTTCAAAAGGCATTGGTGCTGCCACAGCAATTGCTTTTGCTAAGGTTGGATATGATGTAATTATCAATTACAAAAGTGATGAGGCCGCAGCAAAAAATGTTGCCCTGAAAGCCAAAGAACACGGCGTAGAAGCAACAGTTATTCAGGCCGATGTATTTACCGAGCAGGGAGTCAAAAAACTCTACGAATTTGTTAGCCAAAAATATAAAAAAATCGATACACTAGTCAATAACGCAGGCTATGCCGATGAGCCAGAGTTTGGGAAGCTCACACAGGCTGATGTTGTTAACAGTTTATCGGCCAACTTTATCTCAGCAGTATTATGTACCCAAGCCTTTTATCCAGTTATCAATAAAGGTGGCTCAATACTATTCAATAGTTCAGTTTATGGAATGAATTTGGGCGGCAATCCGGGTCTCTCTATTTATTCCGCTGGCAAGGCCGCAATAGCTAATTTTGCGCAGACGATGGCAGAAAGACTTGCGCCCGATATTCGCTGCAATGTCGTATCACCTGGTGTAACTAAAACTCCGGCATGGGATGGGGCCAGTGAAGCATACATAAAAATGCGCTTAGAGCAATCATTGCAAAAAGAATGGGTTAATCCCGAAGATATTGGCAACGCGTTTGTCTTCCTTGCCGAAAATCCACATATGAACGCCGCAACTGTAATAGTTGATGCTGGCTGGATGAAAAAATTCCCCGAGAAATAATACAAATCATAGAACAATGAAATTTATAGACTTATCAGTTGTAGTAAACGAGAATACACCAGCTTATCCGGGCGATCCGAAGATTAAAATCGAAACAACCGGAGCATTCGAAAAGGATACCTACAACGACCATTCGGTTATGTTTGATGTGCACTCTTCGGGAACCCACATTGATGCGCCATGGCACATGGTGGCAGATGGTAGAACACTGGATCAAATCCCAATAGAGCAGTTTATCGGGCGGGGCAGGCTGATAAAAGTCCAGCATAAAACTTTTGATTTTGAAGCAGTGAAGGGAGCCGACATTCAGGAAGGGGACATAGTTTTATTTCAGACCGGCATGAGCGATATCTATGGCCGGGACGAATATTACAGCGACCGTCCGGCTATGCCGGAAGAGGTTGCCAATTATCTGGTAGAAAAGAAGATAAAAATGATTGGCGTGGATATGTGCAGTCCGGATCTAGAACCATTTCCGGTGCATAGAATTTTGCTCGGCGCAGGCATATTGATTATCGAGAATCTAACTAACCTTGACAAATTAAATGGTAAAGAATTCACAGTTTACGCACTACCAATTAAACTCCAACTCGACGGCGCCCCCGCCCGAGTGATTGCTGAGATTAAACAATGAGATTTGTAGAAACTCCCAGCTTCAAGCTGGCTGTTTACTCTCAGGGTAATAAAAATGCCGAAAAGCTGGCGTTAGTTCTGCCGGGCAGGCTGGATACAAAAGACTATGCCCACATGCGTAGCCATGTAGATTTTTTAGCAGAGCAGGGGTTTTATGCCTTGTCCTTCGACCCGCCATACTCATGGGAGAGCCCAGGCGACATCGCAAACTACTCAACCACAAATTACATAAAGGCCGTAAACGAACTAATCGAACACTTCGGGGATAAGCCGACTTTGTTGGTCGGCCACAGCCGCGGCGGCGCAGCGGCGATGCTTGTGTCTGCCCAAAACCCGCACGTAATTGCTTTAGTTTTGGCAATGGCTAACTACAGCGTGCCCACACCGCCAAACCCGGACCGAATTCAGGGCGACGTTCTCATTGAAAGCAGGGATTTACCGCCTGGTAGCCAACGAACAGTCGAGCAAAAAGAATTTCGTCTGCCCCTGGCGTACTTTGAAGACGCCAAGCAATACAAACCAGCCGAAGCACTAAAACAATTTAAGGGCCCCAAGCTAATCATTTGCGGGACCCGAGATACATTCATTACGCCCGAAAAAGTCAAAGAAACTTTCTCCCAACTCACAGAGCCAAAAATGCTCCTAGAGCTAGATACGGAGCACGACTATCGCTTGCACCGCGAGATGGTCGAGGCAGTCAACAATGCAATCGGCGAACTTATCAAAACCAGCGTAAAATAAAACCAATGATTAAGGCAGTTATATTCGATATGGACGGTTTGCTGATTGACAGTGAACCTTTATGGCGAGAGGCTGGTTTAAAAACGAGAAAGAAGTTTGGCATAAACTTACCACCAGAAATAGCCCACCAAACCATGGGTCTGCGCTCTGACGAAGTTGTAAAGCACTGGCATCATCACTTTCCTTGGGATGAGCCCTCTCAAAAAGTGGTGAATGACTACTTTCTAGAAACTGTAGTACAGCTAATAAAAAACAGCGATATCGAATTACCAGGGGTTCACGAAGCAATTGCAGTGATAGAAAAAGCTGGACTGCCTATGGCACTAGCGTCCTCCTCGCCACTCAAAGTTATTCGTGCCGGGATAGAAAAACTACACATAGAGCACAAGCTGAAACTGATATATTCTGCGGAACAAGAGCCATACGGTAAACCACATCCTGGGGTCTACATTACTACTGCAGATAAACTCGGCATCCCGCCAGAACTTTGCTTGGCATTTGAAGATTCTCCTAACGGGGTGTTATCAGCTAAATCTGCGAAAATGAAATGCATCGCCGTGCCGGATAAGTTAATGGCAGGGAATAAGACCTTTGGTATAGCCGACAAAATTCTTAGCTCGCTTTTGGAATTCAACCTATCTGTTCTCCAGGAGATGGGGTATAAAAATGATTAGAACCTACCAAGCCCCGAATTCCTAAAAACAGAGTAAACCCGGTAGTGAGCTTTCGAGATTATCCAATCGTAGATTGGATATAAATCCGCCAGGCGGATAGACTCGAAAGTCTACTACGGGGTAAAATAAAACCAAATGAAAGCCAATAAACTAACCATTCGTATTAACCGGCCAGTTGAAGATGTTTTTGACTTCGTAACCGATCCAGCTAACACTCCAAAATGGATTGACTTTATTGTTATAGAAAAGACAAACGAATCTCCGCCAAGGCTTGGTACAATCTATAAAAATCAAGACCGGTCGGGGGCGTGGAGAGATATCGAGATGACAGAATTTGAAGAAAACAAAATGTTTGTCATGACCAACAGTAAAACTGGCTACCACGTTAAATATACTTTGAGGCCAGTTAACGATGCCGCGGAGCTGGAATATTACGAATGGATGGATCAAGGAGAGCTGGAAGATCCATTTACGATTAATTTTTTAGAAAAGCTCAAATCAGTTTTAGAAAAACCAGCGTAAAATAAAACCAAATGAAAAACGATATCGAAAAACGACTGAGCGCCATCGAAGTCCGGAATGCCAGGGTAGAGCAAGATAAAACCTGGGAGATTAGTTGGACGCGCCGGCTGTCCATTGCTGTACTGACCTACGCCGTGGTTGTAGCCTATTTGATTGTCATTGATAACAATGCCCCGTTTATAAACGCGGCCGTGCCGGTTGTGGGTTTTCTATTTTCTACGCTGCTGCTTCGCCAAATCCGTAATTTCTGGCAAAATAGAAGGTAATGAAACTTTTACTTACTTCAAACGGGCTTTCCAATGATTCAATTGCGAAAGCCTTTCAAGAGTTAATCGGTAAAAATCCAAAAGATTCTAAAGTCGCATTCATCCCAACCGCCGCTAATCCAGAGCGGGGTAGTAAGGATTGGCTCATAGACGACTTATATCGCATTAAAAGTCGTGGTTATATTGTCGATATAATTGAGCTAACCGCGCTAAAATCTGAAGAAGTCAAAAAGATTCTAGAAGGAACGGACGCGATTTTTGTTGGCGGTGGAAATAGCTTTTACTTAAGTTATTGGATGCAAAAAACTGGTTTGTTTGAGTTACTGCCGGAGCTTCTTAAAACTAAAGTTTACGCCGGAATCAGCGCCGGTAGCATCGTTGCTGGATCGAATTTACTGTCGTCAAAAGCTATTAAGGATGGCTACATCGACGAACATTACCAAGAAATGAGCACTAAAGACGAAGGATTAGATAGAGCGTTAGGTTTTGTAAAAATCATTTTCCGACCACATTTAAATTCTGAACATTTCCCCATGGTCACAGAAGAAAATCTGGCCAAAATAGTCCCACAACTCGCACATCCAATGTACGCGCTAGACGACGAAAGTGCACTCAAAATCGTCGATGGAAAGATCGAAGTTATATCTGAAGGTAAGTGGCTACTACTCAATAAAACAAGAGTAAAGTAAGCCTATGAGTAAAAAATTCACGACCGAGGAAGCCAAAGCCATCGGCGATAAAATCAGTATTGATTGGAACGAGGTAGATCTTGAACAGTTTCGTATGGGCCTGGAAGTAGAAATGGAACACGGTAGCCTGTGGGGCGATGCCACTAATGTCACCAAAGACGACCCAAATTTTACCGGCCGTATAGCCTGGGCGCACCTAAAAGAGATACCCGATTACTACACGCGCCTGGCCAAAATGGAATCCTTGGCCGCACAAATTTCGCGGGACGAAGATACTCAAGACGACAATGCAGTAGAACCTAGTGCCGGCGAAGTTTCGGCGGCCGAAGCCGAAAAAAGTTGAAGCGAAAACAATTTGAAATAAGTAGCCTAAGACTAAATCCAAAGTATAGGTAAGGGACCTGCTTTGCTATAATTGTGAGCAAATGAAAGAAGACAAAAATTTTGATTTTCCAAAAGATTTTCTATGGGGCGCCAGTGTTTCCTCACATCAGGTGGAGGGGATAACTATAACCAATGGACGGTCTGGGAACTCGAAAATGCCGCCGATTTGGCAAAGACAGCCAAGGCGCGTATTGGCGATGTACCGGTCTGGGATAAGATTGAAAAGCAGGCGACGGATCCAAATAACTACATCTCGGGCAAAGGCGTGGACCACTACAACCGCTACGAAGAAGATTTCGAGCTGGTCAAACAGCTGAACCTGAACTCTTTTCGCTTCAGCATTGAATGGTCGCGAATTGAGCCCGAAGAGGGACGGTGGAATGAAGCTGAGATCGAACATTATCGAACTTATATAAAAGAGCTTAGGAAACGCGGTATCGAGCCAGTTATAAATATCTGGCACTGGACCAACCCTGTCTGGCTTGAAACCAAAGGAGCGTTTAAGAGGCGGTCTAATCTGCGTTATTTTGCGCGCTTTGTGCGCAAGATTTCTTCGGAATACGGTCGCGACTTGAAGTACATAATTGTCCTCAACGAACCTAACGTCTACGCCGCTTTCGGCTATTTAGTAAAAGATGTGACTTCGCAGCACCGTTGGCCACCAGAAGAAAAAAATGTTGTTTCGTTCGTCAGAACTGCCCGAAATCTTATCAAAGCCCACAGAATGGCCTATAAGATTCTAAAGCGGGCACACCCACATCTGCAGATCGGCGGTGCCATACAGTTGGCAAATATACAGGCTAAGGACCCGCACGATTTCCTCGACGAATTATCGACAAAGATCATGCGTTATTTCTGGAACTGGTGGTTTTTGAAACGGATTGATAAATATCAAGACTTTGTCGGCATCAATTACTACTTTACAGATTATTATGACGGGCTGTTCAGGCGCAAGAGTCCACATGTGCCGCTGAATGACGTCGGCTGGTACATGGAGCCGGAGGGGCTTTATCCGATATTAATGCGCGCCTGGGCCCATTTCAATAAGCCGATTATTGTGACTGAGAGCGGAGTAGCCGATATGGAGGATCAATACCGAAGTTGGTGGATAGAAGAAACAATCATAGCTATGGAGCGGGCGATCAGCCAAGGTGTGGACATCCGTGGCTACTTCTACTGGAGCCTGCTGGATAATTTCGAATGGGCGATGGGCTGGTGGCCCAAGTTTGGACTGGTAGCAGTCGACAGGGAAGACGGCATGAAACGGACAATCAAGCCTAGCGGCAAGTGGTTCGCTGAGTTTCTCGACAAGCGGGTGGCTAAGAAATAAGCTTGACCTTTTTAACACTTTGTGCTAGTATATAATTTGTTATGCCATCAGCAATCGAAGGACGATCTCAAAGGTCACCCATCTCACGGGAGGAATTAGCAGACCGTCGTGCTGAGACGATCCGCCGAAACAGAATCAAAAAAGCCGCTGAGGAATCACTAATTGTAGCCGGAGTTGTTTTAGCTTTTGTTGGTGCCTATAAACTTACCAGCAATAATAACCGCAGTAAAGATAATCCTGCAAAGGCTGAGTTGCGTGCGAAACTTATCAGTACGGCCGAGAAGACAGATGACCCTAAAATAATCATCATCCCATACTCAGTTAGCAGTACACCTACGCCGAAAGACCTTATGCTTAGCGAGGTGGCCGCCGACTTACATCCTTTGGCCGATGGGCAAAATGCCAATGAAGAATTAGAAGCATTAAGAACTTATGTTTCAAAGAAGCAACAAAAGACTCTAGCCTTAGATCCTGGCCAGAGACTGAGGATTGTCATCAATACCGCTACTGGCGATATCTTACCAAAACCTACTGAAACCGATAGTGCTGACGACAACTCCTAAAACACCATATATTGTGCATAGATAAGATAATTTGAAAAACTGTGGAAAAGTACCCCTAGTTTAGGGGTACTTTTTATATAAAGTGCTTGCTTGTGGGTAGGATAGGCCTGTACACTCGGCTTAGTGGGTAAACGTGGGTAGCCAAAATAGCTACGCCGGCAAGAAATAAAAACCACTATTAAAAAAGGGACCAATGGGAGACTACTTCGAAAGAAAACTTGACGACAAGCGGCGACTGGGCATTCCAGCCGAGCTTAGAGCCGAGTTTGCTAGCGGCGTAGTTATTACCAAAGGTTTTAAAAACTATCTCCACCTCTATCCAAAGTCCGTCTGGGACGAACAGGTTGAACCGCAGCTTTCGGGGAATATCCTCGACGAAAAGACTGCGGATCTTAACGTTCAACTGCGAATGGGCAAGATCGAGGGTAGTATCGACGCCAAACAGGGCAGAATCACGCTGGAACAGCACTTGCTGGACCATGCCGGTATCAGCCGCGACGTCGTAGCCGTTAGGGCTGGGCGCTACTGGCGCCTGATGGCCCCTTCGACTTCGCTCAGGGCAGGCAAGTAGATAGTCTTCGCACCTTAAAAACTCGGCGGTAACAAAAACCCAAACAGTCTGATCTTTCCCGTTCGCGGGAAGAGCAGCCCAGGGCACCTGAATTCATTCCGTGCCCGGCGCGATGAGAAACCCCTCAGGGGGTGTCTCATAGTTCGAGATTAGCTAATTGGCAGTCAGTCGGTGGCAATTTAGGGTAACACCTGTAAAAACACCCTTGTACATTTTTAAACGTAACACCTCCCAAAACTCCACCTCACAAAGTCTCTCACAAGAACTTTTAGGAACGAAAAAGCAAGATCCGCCGCAAGGCGTGATCGCGCTTCGTCGCTTCCGAACACCTACTTTCTCTAAAGTAGGTAAACAAAAACAAAAAAACTATAAAAACAAACAACTGGCTGCTGATTAGGTGATCTTGCAAAAACAAACACCAAAATAAAAATGTCGAAACAAAAACAAAGGCATACCCCCGTGCTGCTGCGCGAGGTTCTGCAGTATTTGAACCCTAAACCCGGTGAGTCATATTTAGACTTAACTGCTGGGATGGGCGGTCACGCCGGCGCCATTTTAGGACTCACCAAGGCGCCGCGTCGGGCAATACTGATAGATAGAGACCCAGCTGCGGTGAAAACGCTTCAAAAGAAGTTCAAGGACGTAGACATCCTTCAAACGGACTTTTTATCTGCTTGCAAAAAGCTGGCAGACCGCGGGAAACACTTCGACATGATTTTGGCTGATCTTGGTGTAAGTTCACTGCACCTTAACGAAGAGCTACGTGGTTTTTCCTTTGCGCGTCCGGGCCCGCTTGATATGCGGATGGATAGCTCGCAGCATCTAACTGCTGATGAGATTGTCAATAACTGGAATCAGCAAAGGCTGGCAGATCTTTTCAAAAACTATGGCGAGGAGCGAAAGGCCCGAGCCATAGCAGCGAAGATCATAGCCCGGCGACCGATACATACCACTGACCAGCTGGCGAAAATCATCGCCAGCGCCTATCGCCTCAGGAGTAAAATCCATCCGGCAACCAGGACATTCCAGGCGCTGAGAATAGCTGTTAATGACGAGCTATCACAAATAAGCCAGAGCTTGCCCTTGTGGCTAGAATTGCTCGAACCGGGCGGACGCTTGGTCGTTATTAGCTTCCATAGTTTGGAAGACCGCTTGGTAAAACAGAGCTTTGCAGAGGCCCTAGGGCAGGGCTACGAAGCTGAAATTACCGCCCTTACCAAAAAACCCGTTACCGCTGGGCCCGATGAAATAGTTTTAAATCCGCGCGCTCGAAGCGCCAAGCTGCGAGCCGTAGCAAAAATAAAAAATAGAAAGGACATACGCTCTCATGCCTATTAAGGTAAAGAGTCAATCCCGGTCCTACAAAGTCGAAGTCAGAGTGATCCACTAGCGACTTTCTAGACTCATCCGGGATTATTACCCCACCCATTTACCCCTAAAAGTAAGTTGGGTGGGGGCCAAAAACAAAAACAAATATGACATATTCAAGCTCTGTCGCCGCATCTAAACAAGGTTATGCCCGCCGCGGCCAAAATGCCGTGTCGTTTGTGGCCGCTACTAAAACACTCGGACCTATCAGCAACACCATCATTTTAATGGTTCTGGCTTGTTTGATTGGTCTTTTGTACTTGACCCAAGTCACCAAGACCAACAGCTATGGCTACACCATAAACAGCCTGCAGCAACAGCAGAGTGAGCTAAAAGACCAAAAAGCCAATCTCGAGGTTAGCTCGGCCAGGCTGCAATCGCTCGAGCGGGTGGCTAACAGCGAGGTTGCCAAAGGCCTGGTTTCGGTTGTGCCCACGGGCAGCATCAGTCAATAATTAATTGATGATTCCCAACGCCAACACACCGGCCGGCCGGCCGGCGCCTAAATCCAATCGACGTCTGACCATCTGGGTCGGCGTTTTGATTTTTATACTATCTGTGTTTATTGCCCGACTA